>NZ_JBXVPZ010000135.1:0-21656 GCF_057961495.1 Streptomyces sp. P5F9
ACCCACACCCCCGCCTCCCCGACCGGCGTGGACGCCGTCATCGTCGACTACAACGGCGTCATCGGCCTGCAGCCCACCCTCGGCCAGTGGCAGCACCTCGCCCGGCTGGCCGGCTGGCCCGACGGCGACCTCGCCTCCCTCCAGCACGCCTTCTGGAACGCCCGCGAACGGTACGACGCCGGCCAGCTCAGCGACCTCGCGTACTGGGCCAAGGTGCTCGGCTACCACCCCGGCCCGCGCCTGCTGCGCGAACTACGTACGGCCGACACCGCCATGTGGACCCACACCGACCCCCACGTCCTCGACATCCTGTACCGCGCCAGGACCGCGGAGACGTCCATGGTCCTGCTCTCCAACGCCCCGCACTTCCTCAGCAACGTCCTGGACGCCACCAACTGGCGTCGCGAACTGATGGATGACGCCCAGTACTCCGCCCGTCTGAACCTGTGCAAGCCGGATCCGGCCGCGTACGAACACGCCCTGGCCGCCACCGGCATCGCCGACCCGGGACGCGTGCTGTTCGTCGACGACCGCGAGGACAACTGCCGGGCCGCCGCCGAGTTGGGCCTGCGCACCCTGCACTACACCGGCCAACCCGCAGACCTGGAACAGCAGTTGCTGCCCGCCCTCGCGCAGCGGACCGGTTCCTGACCGCGCACCACGCCGCTCACTACAGCCCCGACCCCTGGACCTTCGTGCCCGACACCGAAGAGATCGACGGTGACGTCTACGTCTCGCCCCGCCACCTCGCCGGTAGCACTTACACCGGTGACCCTGCACTGAAGCCGCTCCTCGCGCTCGGTTTTGATCTCCGTCACGACGACCTAGGCAACGTCTACGTCACCGCTGCCGACCACCGCGTCCGACTCGGGTACCTGCCCGAGGGAGACGACGACGGATTGTGGAGGATCAACGCCTACCGCGACCGTTTCGGCCCGCCCGCGTGGGGCGTGAGTTTCAACGACTCCGTGCCCACCGAGTTCGTGACTGCCTTCACCACCACCCTCGCCCAGGCGTACACCGCCGGCCCCGACACCTACCTTGCCGAGCCCGATCTAAAGGACCCCGTTCTCGGCGCCTTCGACGCCGTCGTCCCGCTGATCAAGAACGGCTGGCAGTTCCAGCAACCGCGCTGGGGCGTGATCGCACTACAGCCTCCGGACGGGATGGCCACCTGCGAATACACCACCAACCGGCTTGACCCCGAGAAGGAACTCACCACCCTTGGGGCCCGATGGCACCTATGGGGTGGTCCGAAGAGCGGCTACGCCCGCTGGTATGCCACTGCCACTACCAACACCCCCATCGCCTTGGTGAAGGCCATCACCCAGAGCGTCTCCGACCCAGCCCCCCTGCCGCGTTGGAAAGACTCGTTGCTCCCGCGGCTGCGCGAGACAGCGAGGCTCACCCCCGTCACACCGCCCGCGCCCCCGGTTCCGACCCCACTCGACGTCCAGAACGCCGCCGCCCACCGCTCACCTGCACTTGGCACCCGCAGCGTCCCGCGCTGGAGCACCACCAGCCTTCCTGTCTCCACCGCCGCCCCACGTACCGCCGCGCGTCGCTGATCCGCGCCGTCCACGACCAGCAACTCCCGTCCAATGAAAGGACCTTGTGCCGCTCAGCCCGCTGGACGATCTCGACGACCACGACGTGGTCGAGGTCCTGCCCCGCCACCTCGCCGACCCCGGTGTTCACGACCTCGCCGACGTGTGGCCCTTTCCCCTCGGCCAGGACTGGACTCTGACCCACTCCTCAGACGGACCAGCTATTGCCGTCAGCCCCGGCATGCGCCTGCTCGCCGGACACATACCCTCAGAGACCCACCCACACAGCGGAGAGTGGCTGGTCGCCGCGCAGAAGGACCCCTTCCGGCCGGCCACCTGGACGGCCACGCTCGACCGCAGCACCCCCGTCGAACTCGTCCGCGACCTGTACACCGCAGTGTTCGCGCTGTGCGAGGCGGACAGACAGGGCGAGCGCGATCTACTGCGCCCAGACGACGTCTGCCCCCAAGACGTATACCTGCCGTTGCTCACGGCAGGCTGGCACCACACGGTCAAGAGGGACGGGGTCCAGTTTCCGCAGCCCGGACGGCTACGGCGCGCTGCAACACGCCTACGTGCACCAGGACTTGGGCAGCACCGGTCTGGTCCGCGTGGGGCGGGTCACCGGACTACCCGCTGTGGAAGGCCACGTTCTCCTCCGCCGTGCCCGCTTCCCTGGTCGCAGCGTTCGTTCCCTCCCTGGGCTCACCCGTGCCGCTCGCGCGGGCTGTGTGGAACATCCCGACCGACACACGCCGCCATCTCACCCTCCCCGCCGCCCTGACCGACTCTGTCGCGCACCCGGGGGCCCCGGCACAGAGCCGAGCGACCTCCTCGCCGCCCTTGCCGTCCCCGCACACTTCGGCGGCCGGGGTACCGGGCAACGTATCCACGCAGTCCGCTCTTCCCACCTCGTTGGTTGGTCAACGCAGGTAAACGGCCCCGCAGAACTGTCCGCTGCCGAGGAGCATCGCCGTTGTCCCTGCACGCCCAACACTTCTTCACCGACCTGCTCGCCCTGCCCGTCCACGAACGACGGGTGATCGGCGACGCCTGCTACGCGGTCATCTCGCCCGACTCGCCGCTGCGCCTACGCATCGAATTCGCCCAGACCATCCGACACCGTGAGTACGGCGGACTGCGCCTGAGCATCCTCCATCCAGACCGAGGCGCCCTCGACCACGCGTACCTGTCCTTCGCCGACCACGGCACGTTCGCCGTACGAGATGCGCGCCTCGGCAGACAGCCCGGACACGACGGCTACGGCGTCGTACGGGACTGGCACGGCGACGACAGTTCACCTTGGATCGGCGCCGCCGTCAGAGCCCTGAGCCATGCCGTCCAGGACTACCTCAAGGTCTGGATGTCTCAATCATCCCCGACCACACGTGCTGACAGCGCACAACGGCGGCCAGCACGTGTCGATACGGATCCCGAACCCGCCCGGGGATGCTGGCTCACTGACGCCGACTTCCTCACCCGCCTCCATCAGGCCACGCTGCTGTGGTTGGACATCGTCGACGACGTCCTCGACGACGACTTTCACCTCCCTGAGGCACTGACCGAAAGCCGCGAACACGCCGCCCAACTGCTCAACATCCCACCGGCGTTCGGCCTCCTGATCGAAGCCGAGGCCGCCGCCCGGATCGTGCACGCCGCCGGCCTACCGGCCGACGCACTCCGCAGTGCCACCGTCGTGCAGGGACTGTCGCACATCGCGACGTTGTCGATCGAGGACCAGCAACGCCTCGTCCGAGCCGCCGCCCGCGGAAGCACGATCGACGCCCCCGCGCACCTTCCCGGGCAAGCTCGTCCGGCCCCGCCGCCCCAGCCGTCGCCGACCCGTACCCGCTGACCGGGCCTATCCCGCTTGCACCGACGGGCAGCCCTGCCCGCGTCCCCTCCAGGAGAGCTCCTTCTTGCCTACCTGTTCCGCCAACCGCCTGTCCGTCGTGGCCGTCACCGTTGCCACGGTGACCGGCGCGGTGGCCTTGGCCCCAGTCGCCTCCGCGCAGACACCCGAGCCGACCCCGTCCACGTCCATCACTCCGCTGAGCGCGGCCGGGAACGGCAGCGTCACCATCCTGAAGAAGGACCCGGGCGGCGATGTTCTCGCCGGCGCCACATTCACCCTGCTCGACTCCACCGGCAAGCAGGCCACCCGCGGCACCACCGATGCCGAGGGCCAGCTGACCTTCCAGAACCTCGCGCCCGGTGTCTACCGGCTCAAGGAGACGGCCTCCGGCAGCCCGCTGCACGACGTTGTCGACGACCAGGACGTCATCGTCACCCCCGGTGCCGACACCCCGCTAACGATCATCGACCCGTTCAAGACCGCCTCGGTTCTGCTGAAGGCCAAGGGCGACAAGACCGGCAAACTGCTGGCCGGATCCACGGTCAACATCGGCAGCGGCGATAAGATCATCCTGACGCTGGCGACCGGCTCCGACGGAACGGCCACCGGCAAGCTCCCCATCAACTCCCGCACCGGCAGCGACTTCTGGGTCAAACAGGTGAAGGCGCCCGCCGGCTACGAGATCTACAAGCCCTCGAAGGCATTCAGGGCTAAGCCGGGCGATCCGGTGACCGTGACTGTCACCAACGCCAAGGAGATCAGCGGCACGACTCCCGCACCCCCCTCCTCCGAGAAGCCGTCCGACGAGCCGACCGCCGATGCATCCATACCAGGCACCTCGACCCCGGAGCAGAGCGACAGCCCCGCCTCGACGTCCACCGCGTCGTCCGATGCCCCAGTCGCCGATTCGACCGCGCCAAGCAACACGGCACCCGCCCCTAGGGGCTCCCTCGCCCACACCGGCGCCGACGCCACCCCTTGGCTGCTCGGCGGCGCCGGTGTCCTCCTCGCCGCCGGCGGTGGAGCTGTCTTCGCAGCACGGCGCCGCCGTACCGAGCACGACAGCGACAGCGCCCAGGACTGACACAGCCCTCCAGGCCGTTGCACCAGCCCCCGATCTCCCTCAGTCACGGACTTCGGGGGCTTTCGTCTGCCCGGTAGACGGACAAACCAGATGGCCGCTCGCCCAGCCCACGGCTGGTACCGGCGAGCGACTCACAGCGGTTGCGGGGCCCCGGAACGCGGTGGCAGCTACCCGTACCCCTTGCCCAACTCCAGTGCAGGAACAAGGGCTTCGGCCGCACAGCACTCATGGCACGCTGAAGCGCCCGGCCGCATCAACGCGTCCAGGGCCTCCAGCGTGCCCAGTTCCTTGCCTCCGCCCGTCGCATCGGGGCAGACAGCATCGTGCACGACCGTCCCTCCGCGACGTCGCGGATCAGGCCGTACGACCCACCCCGACGGTTTCGGAGGCCGCAGGGGGTCAGGACGCCGACGCGTCGGCACGACCGACAAGTCCACACCCTCGATCGGCTTGAGTTGCTTGTCCGTGACCCACACCGAGTACTCGGCAGGCTCCACACCCTCCTCCGTCGTGATCCAGGCGGGTACGCCGATCCGATACCGCCACGGATGCCCTCGCTTAGCATGAAGCCGCTCGTAAAGCCGCACTTCCACGCCCTGTCCGTCAGGCAGAGCCAGCAAGATCCTGGCCGGAGTCCCGTTCGCCGACCGCCGGTCTCCGGACGTTCCGTCCATCTACCGCACCCCGGACTCCAGCTCACGTGCCCGCATGCGCAGAGCCGCCCGCTGGCCCGAGCCCGCCATGCGCCAGTACGGGTGACAACCCACCCGTACCGACAACTCCAGCAGGCGCCGCCGCAGCGCAGTCGTCCTGCCTCGGCAGGAGGGATCGGAAAGCGCTCGATATGTGCGGTCCCACTCGTAGTGTGCGGCGATCAGGTCCTCGGGGAATGCAGAGCATCGCATACAGTTATTGCATCACGTGTTCGATTTCATGCGCATCCGTGCAGGTCGACCTGTGACGTCCAGGGATAGATGGCCAGTGCTCAGCAATAGATGGCCACTCACTCCCTAGCGGTCACCTGACCTGCACTTACGTCTACGGAATCGCTCAGTCCGGGGCCCGGCTGGCCAACTATCGCTGGGCACTCTGGCCAACTGTGGTTGAGCGCAGGGTCCGCGACCTGCGGATATGTCGGGCGGGCTGGCCATGTATCGCTGGAGGTCACACGACCCTTGTGACGTCCAGCTGTGGCAGCGGCTTCCAGTTTGTGGTGGCCGTCGAGGAGGAAGTGGGTCGGCGCCAGTGTGCGGAGGGGGCATCGCCCAAGCCGAGGGGGGCTGGCACACGTCCAGCGTAGAGATCGCCACTGCTGTGGGGACCGTTCCCCGTTCCATGAGCGCGACGTACTCCTCGACACGCTCCCTCTCGTTCAGTGGCACTACCCGTAGTACGCCCTCACTCAGCAGTCGTAGCTCTTGAGCGTCTTCGAGGCACCGGTGGCCGACTTCAGGTAGTCGTTCTCCGACTTCAGGCTCTCGTTGTCCGCCGTCGACTCCGCCAACTGCATGACCAGTCCGGCAGCCATGGACAGGAGCCCTTCGTGCTTCGTCTGGAGCCCCTCGTGCTCTTCCTGAAGCTCCTTGTGCTTCCAGGCGAGGACCCCAATGGTGGTGGCGGCTAGAACGCTGGCGCCGGCCTTAAGCACGACCCTGGTCTTGCCGAACTTACCTCCGACTGGCCCGGCACTGTCCTTGCCGACGCAAACGTGGCCCGTCTGGTGCGAGTGCTGTTGAGCCTCGCCGAGATGGTCGCTCTGATACGAGCACGATCCGCATTGGTAATGGGTCATCAGTCGGTCGTTCCCCTCCCCCAGGGAGATGAGCTTGCCACAGGTCACATGCCTCCGGCGATCACTTGGTCATCCTCCGTACGCCCACCGACGCTGAGGGAAGGACGCGCCCCCTACACGGGCGTGCGCGCCCGCTGGGGTCGCCTGATCTCTCGTCATGGACGCCGCGTTGCACACCGCCACGCATGATGTTCGAGTGGGGCGAAACAGCGTGAGCGCCTTCCTGGTACTGCGAGGATCGTCCGCATGGATCGTAGGGACTATCTCGGCCAGTCGATGATGCAGGCCGCCGTACTGCCGGCGCGTGCCGCCTATCTCATCCGCGTGGGCAGCGATACCGGTTTCCGCCAGGCAGTACAGGAAGCGAGCACCCGGTGGGGCGGGATGACCGAACCCATCCTCGCCGTGCCGGAGAACGGCGAGGTCCCTGACGAACTGCGCCAGACCGTAGCCACGGCGAAGGTCGAATCCGTTGTCAACGTGGACGTTGACGACGCCGTTGCCCAGCGCGTGGCTGCCGCCCTCGGCCTGCCCTGTATCCGGATCGCCCAGATCGACCAGGCCGGCGCCGCGATGTTCACCTGCCACCCGCTGCACGTCAACCCTCCTGTGCAGCCGTCCACCCTGCCGGTCGTTGCCGTGGACGGCGCGCCGCTGTGGCAAGTGGCCGCTGCCGGCCTCCTCAGCGAGGAGCAGGCCGGCGAACTGCGGCGCACCGCTCTCGCCGTCCGCGCGGGCCTGCCCGACGAGTACGGCCGGACGCAGATGTACGGAGCCACCCATCTGCAGAGCACGATCGCGCAGTTCGGCGAGCACCGCAGCAACGCCTTCGGGTCGCTACCCGCAGCGGTGTGGGTCACCGAGCCCGACGACGTCGAGGACTGCGTCGCGTTCTGGAACGCTCGCGCGCTACGGCCACTCAGCCACGCCGGGATGCCCGTGCTGCTGCTGCCCACCGGCGAGGTTCAGCACTGGCTGGGCCTCGCCCAACAGCTCGCCGGCCTGCTGGGCCGACCCGCGGAGTTCTCCCCCGACGTGATGCTGCTCAGCAAGAACGTCCCCCAGGAGCAACTGCACGAGATCGCCGAGGTCCTGGAGCTGCAGCGCACGGAGGCGGAGGTCCAGATCGGCACACAGTTCCCCACTCCCGCACTGCGGCGGCCTCCCTTCACTTACCGGACCGACCTCAATCCGCGCTCGTGGCTGCTGAGGGATCGCGAGTACGGGTTGTCGACCTCGTTCGACGTGCACGTGTTCGCCGGGGATACGAGCACACTTCGGTTCACCTCGCCCGTCCACTTCCATACCCAAGGCAGTTGGGCGCTGGCCCGGGTGTGGGGCAGCCCGCTCGACGGCCTGCCCCGACTCGACTGCGTCGCGTCGCTCGTCGAGAAGAACGCGCAATGGCGCGGAGACAGTATCCAGCTGCGCACTCCCGCGCAGAACGACTACATCTTCGCGCTGACCGTGCCCACGCTCGCGCAGGCGGCCGAGGCCGTGTTGGAGCAGGCGAGCGCCCGTCACGCCCTGTCGGACAAGGGCAAGCTCGGGGTCGCGTTGCAGGCTCAGGCTGACATCGCCGCTCTCCTCGAACCAGGTGTGTACGAAGCCGTGATCGCCCTCACGACTCCCCGGTCCAAGGAACTCCTCAAGGAGCTGCGGAAGATCAGGGCGGAAGGGGCCGACGACGCCGCGCAGCTGGTAGAACTGGCCTCCATGTGGGGTGGCCGCGCCGAGCGCCGGTACCGCCCCACCACGAAGTTGGAGCTGTCGCCGCAGCGGGCCTCCGAGGCGGCTGAACGCCTGTGTGCACTCGGCTGGGCCGAACGCGGGGTGGAAACCAACTGCGTCCAGTGCGGGGTCCGCACTTTCCACCCCTTCGAACAGACGCAGCGCCGACCGGTGTGCCCGGGCTGTTCCGCTCCATCCCGGTACGAGACCACCGCAGACGGCCTTTCCGTCTTCTACCGGCTCGACAGCTTCGTCGACCGCGCCAGCGACCAGGGCCTTCTTCCCCACCTGCTTGTGATCGCCGCACTGACGAAGAAGGAGCCGAACTCGTTCTTCCTACCGGGCGTCGATGTGTGGTTCAACGACCAGACGCACGGCGAGGCCGATGTCTTCGGCCTCTACGGCGGGCGCGTGCTGTCCGGCGAGGTCAAGACATCCGCGTCCCAGTTCACCAACGAACAGCTCACCCACGACATCACCCTGAGCACCCGTCTGGGTATCGACGTCCACCTCCTCGCTGCGGTCGACGCCGTCCCCCAGGCGACTCGCGACCAGGCCGCCAAGCTCTGCTCCGACGCCGGACTGGATCTCCTCGTCCTCGACAAGAGCGAGCTCCGCCGCTCTTGACGGCGAGTCGGCCAAAGCACCATGTCAGTCAGCGTGCGGCGGGCGCCGGGCTTTGCCGTCCAAGGACAGTTCGCCTGGGGCAGACAGGAAAGAGCCCGCAGGGACTGGTGATCGCCGCGACACCATGTCAACCTAAACGACCTTCCCTAAACTCCCAGGTCAGAGAGGTGATGCTGTGGCATTGGATGTGACGCGATCCGGATTCGCCACCACGGTCGCGGCCCTACGGCTCCGCTCCTGGAAGCTCGGTGCCGGTCAGGCGATGGAGGTGGTCGACCAGTTCTCGGAGGCCGATTTCACCCACATCGTCGACGACCGCGCCGACATGCACGTCAGCTCGCACGACGGCCGGTTCTACCTCGGCTACTTCCCGAACGGCCGGCCCGGCGGCGCGGACGAGGACTGGGTGACGGGCGAGGGCTGGGTGATCGCGGTCACCGGCACCGCGAACGTTCCCGGCTACCGGATGTCCTTCGGTACGGAGACCCCGGCGGAAATCATCGCTGCTGTCGTGGCCCAGATCCTGGCCACCTCCCAGCCCATGTGACCGGCACGTCCCCTTCCCCTCGTCCGCGCCGCTTACCCTGACTCTGTTCTCGCGGCCCCGTCCGCTACTGCTTGGAGAACACCTTGGACCTGCACACGCCCGAGATGACTGTCGGAGATCTACTCGACCTGCTGTCCGGCTGCGACCGTGACGCGTCCGTCCGTCTCGCCGTCAACCCCTTCTTCCCTATGGCCCACCGCCTCGGCGGTGTGGAGAAGGCGCTGGACGAGCACGGTCAGCCGATGGTCTACATTGCCGAGTCCCCGGAAGCCGAGCAGTTCGGCCCCCTGCCGCCCGCCGTGGCTGTCGCTCTGACCTGGCAGCCGCCGGCCGAGGGACCTGCGCGCCGCCGACGCGGCGCGACCGGGCCGAACACCGGCCAGTGATCCAACCTCTAACTGACGGAGGCGCCCCTGCACCCGCACCACCCCATCGATCCCTCTCACCCCCACTCGCGGGACCCGATGTACTGGGTCACCCCGCGCCACCTGGCCGGTGACGACGGCGTCCTCGCCGAACGGATCGGCGACACCCTGACCGACCTCGGCTGGCGCATGTGGCCGACCTCCCGCAGCACCCTGCTCTATGTGAGCCCCGACGGCCTGCGCGGCGCCGAGTGGATCCTCGCCGCCTACCCGTTCGCGCTGGGCGGCCTCCCGGTGGCCTGGCAGCTGTCCGCCCGTCCGTACGCCGCCTCGGCCCTGACCGAGTGGAACGCGTACTTCACCGCCGGCGTACCGCACGAGGCGCTCACCGATTTCCTGCTCGCGCTCGACGCCAGCGAGACCCCCGACGCCGGGCTCGAGAACGCCGAGTCGGTGCTCACCGCGCTCAGCGCGCGGGGCTGGCTGCGCGACCTCGACCGCCCGCGCACAACCGCCACCGACCCGGGCTTCTCCACGAACGTCTCGCTGGAGATGCTGCCGCCGCTCATCCACGACGCCGACCCCCGCGATGACCTTCTGGGGTGGCAGGCGTGGGCGGAGCCCGTGCTAGGGGCGCCGTACCTGTGGTGCGCCAGCTTCAGCGCGAGCGCCCCGCACGAGCTGGTCGCGGCCTTCGCCTCCTCGCTCGCCGCACCCGGCCCCGTACCGCGCTGGGTACTGCCCGAGGGCGCGGCGGACCGTCTCACCGTCGTCCGCTGCGGCTGACGGGCTGCTCATAGCCCCTGACCGAGGCGGGGGACCGACGGGGGTGATGCCCCCCTTCTCCCAGGCCCGGTGGTTCCGCTCTCTTCACGGGAGCGGAACCACCGGGCCTTCGCCGCAGCCAGGGCATCCGCGAACCCCTGACGGCACCCTGGAACCAAGATCCAGGCCGCGCATAGGATCACCGTCGTGGCGGGCAAAGTAATCGGCAAAGGACCCCTGCGTGGCTACCTCCTGGAGGAGGTGCTGGCCTGGCTGTTGCGCTCCAGCGGCTTCGAGGTCCTCACGGCCGACGACGACAAGGACAAAGAGCCGTGGAAGGTACTGAAGGAGGACAAGAACGGTCTGCTGGTCCGTGGACGCGGGGCGTGGCACCAGGTCGATGCGCTCGGACAGTTCCGGTACGTCCCGCCGTTCTCCCTGCCGGTCCGCTTGTTCGTCGAGGCGAAGTACCTGACCACAGCTCCAGTTGGCCTGCCCACCGTACGCAACGGCCACGGTGTGATCCACGACGTGAACGAGGGCGAGATCACCACGCTCACCGCTCCGGGGACCGGCTGGCCACGGACGCGGTACCGCTATAGCTACGCGATCTTCTCCACGTCCGGTTTCAGCCCGGAGGCGCAGGACTACGCGCTGGCCCACCAGATATCCCTGATCGATCTCTCCGCACAGGACTTTGCCGTACTGCGGAATCTCGTCAGGACCACGGCCGACACGATTCACGCAGTGCTCGAAGCCACTCCGGCGGCCGAGCGGCCGAAGGTGCGCGAGATACGGACGTATCTTCGCGGACCGCTCCTGGACATGGACCCGGGCGAGGTGGAACTGCCCGATGGGATTCGTGGCCCCCTCGATTACCTGGCGCAGGCCCTGCACAGCCGGAAACAGCTCGGTCTTGTCCTGGCCTTTCCAGCAGCGCCGTTCGTCCTGGGACTGGTCTCGGATCATCTCTACGACTTCGTGGAGTACGCGAGAGCGCACCCCACGCACGCGGTGCGCCTGCGTCGCATCAATCAGGCAGCTTCACACCCTGTGTGGGAACTGCGCTCTGCGGAGCACCCCGAGGCATACGCGTTGCGGTTCGGACTGCCGGAGCGCGTGGAAGCCTGGATCGTCGAGCAGGACGAAGGAATGCCCTCGCGAACCCGGTACATCAAGCGCAGCATGCTGTCGACCATGACCCTGTACTGGATGCACGGGGAGCACGCGGAGACCTTCCAACTCCGCTACGAGCCGGGCGAACTCCGTCTCGACGGCTGATCGCCGTACGACGAAACCCCGGGATCCGGGCCTGTCGAAAGGAAAGGCCCGGACACCGGGGCAGGTGCAGAAGCGGGTCAGCGTGCGGTGCGTGCCTTGGCGAGCGCCTTGTCCAGGTGGGCGTCCACGAGGCCTGGCGAGCCGGAGACGATCACCAGGATGTTGCCGGTGCGGATCGTCGTCTGCTTGACGACGCTGCGCTGCCCGCCGACGGAGAAGGTGAGCAGCTGGCTCCACTGCTCGTCGCCGAGGTTCGGCGCGGCCGACCTCTCGGTGCGCATGTCGACGACGGTGCTGCCCGACGTCACCTGGTAGGTGGGGCAGGAGAGCATCGCGGCGAAGACCTTCGAGATGCCTGTGGACAGCTTCGCCGGGCTGTCGCTGTACAGCTCCTCGGTGATCTCGGAGGTGCTGCTGCCGGTGTTGGTGAAGGACGTCTTCGCCTTGCGGGTGAAGTCGAGGCCGGAGCCGGTGGCCGCGTCGGTGCCGAGCTTCTCCAGGGCCGGGCAGCCGATGACGGTGACATCGTCGCTGCGGCGAGGGGCCGCGGGCTTGAGGGTGTAGCCCTCGCCCAGGTCGCTCTCGTTCAGCAGCCGGTGGTTCAGCTGGGCCGAGGACAGTGGCGCGGATACCGAGGGCGTGCTGCCACCGCGGTGTGCGGGTGCGGAGGCGCTGGACGAAGTGTCGGCGGGCTCGGCGTGGCTGGCGCAGCCAGTCAGGGCGAGGACGGTGAAGACGGCGCCGAGGCCGAGGGTGATCGTGGTGGAACGGCGCATACGGAAACCCCTTGGTGATGCGAGACGGATGGTCTGACCGGATCGGCCCTCCGGGTGCCGACGAAGGCAGGAGTGGGGGAAGGGGTTTCGCGAATTCAGTGGCCGAGGTGGCGCAGGCCCTCTTCGAGGGTGGGGTGGAAGTGGTCGACCGGACCGGAGTTGCGGTTGTACCAGGCGGTGTCCAGCCGGGTCTCCTCCGCTTCGTGGCCGGCCTCGCAGCGCAGCCACACCGAGTCGTCGCGCATGTTGAAGACGATCCAGTTCCGGTACGCACCGCAGTAGCAGGCGTGGACCTCGCCGTTGATGACGAGCGGCAGGTCCCAGCGCATCATGAAGCCCGAGACGTCCTGGCGGCACGGTGCCCGGAACTCCTGCGGCAGGAAGTCGGGCACTACCGTGGTGTCGGCCGGCGCAGCGACCGGAGCGGTGCCGTCCGGCTGCGGCCACTCGGTGTGCATCGCCAGTACCGCCTGGCCGGCACGCTGGGCTTCACGGAACTCTCGGTCCGCACGGTTGCGTCGGAACATGCCGTCTCCCTCTCTGTCGTCTCGCCTGCACGAGGAGAGTGCCGCAAGTCCCTGACCTGCTGCAACTCTAAGAATGTTGAATTCAGCGGGACTTGGCGGAGCGCTCCTTGCGGTTCGTCGGCCGCTTCGCGGCACCGCGGCCGGCGGCGGACACGGTGGCTGTGCGATCGGGCATGGCGGAAGCGTTGGCGGGCAGGTCGGCCATACGCCGCAGCCGCCACACGAGGACGTCGCTGATCGAGTCGGCGGTGCCCAGTTCCCGCCGCTCGGCAGCCTCGGCCAGGAGCGCGGCCGGGTCGTGCCCGGCGCTCTCGACGTCGGCGAGCGTGGCGGCCAGCGCGTACCAGCCCGGCTCGGCGAGGACCTGCTCGGCCAGCTCCGGTACCGCCTGGCGCAGGTAGGCGGTCTGCTTGCGCTGCAGGGGCTGGGACAGACGCCGACCGCGCTGGTGCATGACGCCCAAATACATCGGCGCGGCGGCCTGGTAGGCGGCGCGCAGGTGCTCGGCGGCCTGGCGGGCAGCCGCGGCCTGCTGGGCGTGCTCCTTCATTCCGTGCCACTGGGCGGCGGCGGTGACCAGGAAGAACATCATGTCGATCAGCATCGCGGCGGTGGCGCCGTCCTCCCCACGGCCGAGCGCCGGCCCGCTGTGGACGAGGTCGCGGGCGGCCTGCCGCAGCCCGCGGGCATGTCCTCGCTCGGCCCGGATGTGGGAGCGGGTGGCCCGCTCGAACGCGAAGGCGGCGTCTCGCAGTTCGCGGCGGGTGTGCGCGGCCGAGGTCTTGGCGAGCGCGTCGAGGACCTCGCCGCCCGCGGCGATCAGCGCGGCGATCTGTCCGTCGTCGCCCTGGTCGATGATGAGTACGGCCTGCCAGGACGCCGACGTCGCTCGGCGGCGTGCGGTCGAGGGGCTGACACGCGCCGAGCCGGAGGAGCGGTCCGCGGTGGCGTCGCGGTCGGGTTCGGCGGAGTTGCCGGCCCACCGTTCGCGGATGCGGGGCAGGGAGAGGTCGGGCGCGAGGGTGGAGCCCGAATAGTAGATCGGTTCCTGGTCCTCGTTGCGGTCGTCGGGCAGCGCGACCTTGTAGCCGAGCAGATCCCCGGAGGGCGCGACGCGCTGGCTGACCAGGAGGCCGGCGCCGGCCAGGCGATCGAAGAACTCCTGCTCGCCGGCGACGCCGGCGGCGGCGCGGCGCACCGTCTCGCGCAGCTCCTCGCGTGGCGTGCGCTCCTTGCCCTGGCGGTTCGCCTTATGGCGTTCCGCGCTGGAGGGGCGCTTGGCGGCGGTTCCGTCGCCGGTGTTCAACCGCCGTAGTCCGTAGTCGATTTCGATCTTCCGTGCTTCCGCCTGGGAACGGGCGCCATCGCCGCGGATACGGGCCCGGCGGCCGTCATGGCGGACGACGGTGGCGATGATGTGGATGTGGTCGTCGGCATGGCGGACGGCCGCCCAGCGGCAGGCGGCGTCGTCGCCATCCGGGGCGATACCGGTGGCGGAAACCATGCGGCGGGCGATGTCCGCCCACTGCTCGTCGGTCAGGATCGGGTCTTCCGGGGCGGCGCGAACGGACAGGTGCCATACGTGTTCGGCGGGCCTGGCACTTTCGGGCAGGGCCATGACGGGCTGGTCGAGCAGTCGCTGCAGGTCGCTGTACGTCGCCTTGGGGTCGCGGCCGGGGTCGGGGGCCAGGCGGTCCCACGCCGCGACGAGGTGCGGGTCGATGTGCTCCTCGGCGTTGCCCGGGCCATACAGGTACTTCAGCAGGCCGTAGGTGTCATCGCCCATGTCGTGGACTGAGGGGATCATGCCGCGGGACGCTCGCCGTCCAGGTAGTGCTGGACCAAGGCGTCCACACGCAGGGACACTCGGTCGACGCCTGCGAGGACTGCCTTGGCCTGGGGCGCCAGCTCGTCCGAATTCAGCGCCGCCGCAACCTGGTTGAGGTTGTTGCCGATCCGGTTCAGCGCGGTTCGCAGGTCGAACAGCTCCTTCACCATCTCGCGCTCGCCAGCGATCTCGGCGGCGGTGAGGTCGAGGTTGCGGGCAGCTTTGAGGGCAGCGCGGGCAAGGTAGTTGGCGATGGTCGTGTTGCAGGCGGCAGCGGCGTGGACGAGGAGCTGGTACTCGTCGTCGTTCATGCGGCAGCTCGGCTGGTGTATGCGCTTCTTCTCGTCGCGCAGGCGCTCACGCTGCTGAACGTGGGGCTTCGGCGATGTGGCGTGGGCGCAGTCGGTGCTGTGGCAGGAGTGGGATTCCCCCTCTTCAGGATGCGAGCCGCCCCCGGTCGCATCCTGACGGATCGGCGCCCCCTGGTGCCGATCCGCTCCCGCCACCCCCGGGGCGGGAGACGCAAGAGCATTGCTCCCAACGGGAGCAATGCTCTTGCACCAACTTGCTGTGCGACGTGAGGTCGCATTTTCCGAAGTGAGGTGGATTTCGTGGAGAGGTTCTGACAAAGGAATTTCCTCCGAATCAGTGTCTGGATTCGTCCCCGCGCTCACATGCGTCGCTGGTAACGGCGGGGTGTGAAGCTGAGCTTTCAAGCCCAAGGGCGTCTCGGCCATCGAGAGGCCACAGGCGAGGGGAAGACTGGACGGGCGAACACGTGTGAACCCCTGGTTAATGCCTCGGTATATGGAACCCCCGCGGATGGCTTGCTCTCAGCGGGGCAGGGCCCGGCGCTGCAAGGCGCCAGCGGCTTCCGGTGCAAGCAACACCGGAAGTGAGACACCGCCGGCCACGGGGTAGAGGGGGCGCCCACCCCAGTCGCGTCTTCGAAATGCGGAACACGGAAACCCTGACGGGGTCCGGAAGTAGTTCCGGTAAGCCGACCGCAAGGGAGGCCCAAGTCCCCGGCAGGAACAGGATGGTCCAAGAAGCCAAGGCCGGTCGGCCGAAAGGCCAGGGGAAAACCGGGCGGCGGCACTCTCCGCCCGCTGCCCGCCATAACCCGCCGGATACGGGCCCGTGTGGCCCGGCCCGAAAGGGCGCCCACGTGGACCAGGTGAGCCTTTGGAGCACCAAGGCAAGGCGACCGGAACCGACGGACAAGTTAGATACCGGAGGCGGACATGGGCACCATCAGGGCGGCTGCAGCCACCCGCCCGCCCGAGGGGAACGGACCCGAGGGCGGGGCCTCCGACTGGCACGGGATCCACTGGGCCAGATGTGAGCGCGACGTACGGCGGCTGAGGCAGCGGATCTTCAAGGCGACGCAGGACGGGGACCTGAAGAAGGTCCGCAATTTGCAGAAGCTCATGCTGAGAAGCCGCAGCAACACGCTGGTGAGCGTGAAGCGGGTGACCCAGCAGAGCCAGGGCCGCAAGACGGCGGGTATCGACGGGGAGACAGCCCTCACCCCAGCGGCGAGGGCGAGGTTGGTGGCAGAGTGCCACCGATCGTCCGCTCCGTGGAGGGCCCAGCCGGTCAGGCGGGTCTACATCCCCAAGGCCAACGGCAAGCAGCGCCCACTCGGGATCCCGGTCATTCGTGACCGGGTGCTCCAGGCACGCGTGAAGAACGCGCTGGAACCGGAGTGGGAGGCGCGGTTCGAGTCGCGATCCTATGGATTTCGTCCCGGTCGTAGCTGCCAGGATGCCATCGCTTCCATCTTGCAGACGGCGCGCGGCTCGCGAGCGAGGCGTCGTTGGGCGTTGGATGCGGATCTGGAAGGGGCCTTCGACCGCATCAGTCACGATCATCTGACGGCCATGCTCGGGCAGTTCCCCGCCAGGGACCTCGTCCGGGGTTGGCTGCGGGCGGGCGTGATGGATGCCGGGAGATGGGCGCCGAGTGTGGAGGGCACTCCACAAGGCGGCGTCATCAGCCCTTTGCTGCTGAACATTGCGCTGCACGGGATGGAACAGGCAGCGGGATTCCGCGCCGACGGGTATCGGACGCGTGCTCATCACGCGTCCGCCGGTGTGCCCGTGCTGGTCCGCTATGCCGACGACTTCGTGGTGCTCTGCCACGACGAGGAGGAGGCATACCGGGTCAAGGAGGAACTGGGTGTCTGGCTGGCGCCGCGAGGTCTGCGCTTCAACGAGGCGAAGACGAAGGTCGTTCACCTCGATGAGGGGTTCGACTTCCTGGGTTTCACGATCCAGCGGCACGGCGACAAGCTGAACATCAGGCCGAGTAAGGCGGCTTGCAACGCGCTGCGGAAGCGGCTGCGGACGGATATGCGGACCTTGCGGGGTGCGCCTGCCCAAGCGGTCATTGTGAAGTTCAACCCGCTTGTGAGGGGTTGGACGGCGTATTACCGCAGTGCGGCGTCGCATCAAGTGTTCTGCTCGATGGACGCTTACATGTTCAAGCTGCTCTACAAGTGGGTGAAACGCGGTCACGAGAACCGTTCGGGGCTGTGGATAAAACGCCACTATTTCGGCAGGTTCAACAAGACCAGGCGCGACAACTGGGTGTTCGGCGACCACGCGAGTGGCGCCTACGTCCAGAAGTTCGCTTGGACACGCCATGTAATGCATCACCCCGTCAAAGGCGCGGCATCCCCGGATGATCCGGCCTTGACGGATTACTGGCAGAAGCGTCGCCGCAGCACAGCGCCACCGCCGATGGACAAGACGAGTCTGGTCCTGGCGGCCCGGCAGAAGGGCCTGTGCCCTCTCTGCGGGCGGGCGCTGATCGAAGGAGCGGAATACGAGCCGGACAATCTGCGGGAATGGATTGACTGGTTCGCCGCGACGAAGAAGATGCTGAACAAGCATCACTTCGCCTACCGCAGCAGCGGCGGCACGGATAGACGGACCAACCTCCGCCTCGTTCATGCCGATTGTCACCGTTCGTATCATGCAGACGACGGAAATCGGAACGTAAGTTGCCGTCCAGCAGAGCCCTCGCGGCTTGCTTGAGCCGGATGCGGTGAAAGTCGCACGTCCGGTTCTGAGGGGGCCGGGGACCAGAGATGGCCCCCGGCTACCCGACTCCGCTGAAGTGGAGTTGGTTTCCGGCTCACCCGTTTCGGGGGTGGGGGTCGTCGTCGGATTTGTCATCGGGTGCGGTTCCTCGTGCTACGGATGCGGTGCTGGATGTCGGCGGCGAGATCGACCATGTCGGTCGGGCCGTCGAGGAGTTCGATGGGGGATTCGGCGCGGTGCTGGACGAGCCACTGGCCGGTGGGGGCCGGCACAGCGGCGTGCAGGAGCTGGTGGCGCACGAGCACCTCCGCCCAGGCGGCGGCCTCGGCGGTGGACGGCGTGTGCCTACGCGGATGACGGGCGGGAATGGTGGGTTCCTCCAGCGCGGGGGCGGTGGCCCGGCCGAGGCCGGGCTACCGGAAGGATTGATGGAAACAGGCACTTGACCTGCTGGTTTGTGAAAGTCAGCCGCACTCGGGGCAGCGATCGAGGTGCCGGTTCAAGGCCCGCGCCATGTTCCGGGTCAGGGAGGCGGCGTTCGTGGCGCTGGTCTTCGCCGCTGCGGATCCCTGGTAGTGCTCGGCATGGACGCGAAGGAGGCGGATGTCCTGCTCGAAGTCGGACTTGATGTGCGCGAAGCGGTGGCAGATCTTCATCGGGCCGTACTCCGTGTCGTCGTGGTGCCCGCCTCGTGGCGCAGCCGCTGCAGAACCGGGGTCAGGTGCTCGTTTCGGCCGCCCGGGAGCTGCTGGGAGCGGAGGATTTCGCGGAGCTGAGGCCGGGTCAGGGACTTGTTTCCGTCGCGCTCCAGCAGCGCGGACACGTGAGGACGGACCCGTTCGACCATCTCCTCGACGCTCAGCTTCGGCTGCTTCCGGGACCGAGCGGACTGACCGCCGCGTGGCCGGTTCCGGGACGCCCTCGCGTTCGGGGTTCGCCGTACGGGGACCGCGTGGGGACGGTCCACGTCGGGCTCCGTCCTCGCTTCGGCATCCGGGTGTTCCCGTCCCCCGTCCTCGGTGGGGACGGTCGACGGGGACGGGCGTGTGTCCCCCTGAGTAGCGGTTTCGTGCGCGTTGTCGGCACTGCCGCTCGCGCCGTCGTCGGGCTCTTCGGTCCCGGCGGGCACGGTTTCCCGGTCCCCGACCGCCGCCTCTTGGCCCTCGTGTAGCAGGCCCGAGCCGGACGTGGCTGCTCGGTCCCCGTTGCCGACCGAGTCCGGGTGGGGACGGTCCCCGTCGGGCTTGTGTCCCGTCCCCGATTCCGTACGGTCTCCGTCTGCCCGGTCCTCATTCGATGCGGGGCTTCGGGGACCGACGTCGGGGACCGCGCTCTCCCCCGTACTCGCTGGCGTCCCGTTCACCGACGACGTCGCGATGGACACGGGGAGAGGGGACCGGTCCCCGCGATCGGCGTCCTGCTCGTGCGCAGGCTGAATCCAGGGCGACGGCAGGATCACGGTGGCGAGCCCTGCGGCGTGCCGACGCGCGGCCAGCTGCTCCAGAAGCGCACGACGCTGCTGCGGGTCGGTGCCGACACCGGATCGCGTGAGAGCCGACTGAAGCCGACGCGTGATTCGGCGGCCACGACCGTTGGCACGCTGCTCCTCGGGCATCGAGGCCAGCAGGGAGGCGAGCGCCACTGCCCGCCGGGTCGCGCGGTCCTTGGTGATCTGCGCGGCATCGCGGTTGCGGGTGGCGATACCCAGGCGGGAGAGAAGACGCTCTCGCACTTCACGTCCGAGCGTGGCCAGCAACCCTTGCGAGGCGGCGTCCGGCTTGTGCAGCCGCAGCTCGATGCCCATGGCCAGGTGCCACAGCACGGCCGCCATGACCGGGCCGACGAAGGCCCGCACGGTGCCGCCCACCGTGCCCGACTCGGCGTACGCAGGGATGATCTGCACCCCGGTGATCACCCAGACCAGCCCGCCCGGGAGGCCGGGTGCTCCCTGGGTCTTCAGGTTCTGCCGGGCCATCAGCGCGGTCGCGAATAGCGCCAGTTCGGCCGCGCTGAACATCATGGCCCGCTCTACCGTGCCGGCCATGTCGAGGTAGTCGGCGGCGAACCGCCAGCTGGTATCGGCGCTGTAGGCGGTGCAGCTGAGGGCGGCGAGTGCCGCGACCCAGACTGCGGGGGTGCTGGCGCTCTGGCCGCCCGCCCGGGTCCTGTTGCGCCGGACCGACCATCGGGCCAGTACCAGGGCGAGCACGCCGACGGCGGCGACGAGGTGAACGGGCTCGATGCCGGCGGGAAGGAACGGCATGGCGATGGGGTGAGTCATGCGGCCTTTCGGAGAGCGGCGATCAGGGCGTGGGTCTGCGCCTGGCGGGGCACCTGCACCGGGGATGCGGCGTCCTTGGTGTCCTCATCCGAGGCGTCTTCGTCCTCGGCGTCCTCGTCGTCGGTGGCCTCTTCCGGTTCGGCTTGGCCCCAGTAGCGGTCGCGGTCGGCAACGGCGTGGGCGGCGTTGCGCATCAGGTCGCGCGCCCAGTCGAGGTTGTCGAGCCGCAGGGCGTAGGCGAGGCGCTCGGGGCTCCAGCCGCGGACGTAGGCATGGCGGGTGACGGCGTCGCGCTCGGCGTCGCTGAGGTGGACGTCACGGCCTTCGAAGGCGGCCTTGACCCGGGCGTAGTCAAGTCGCTTGTTGACTCGGGCGTGCCAGGGGCGGCGCTCGTCCTCGGTCAGCCCACCCCACATGCCCTGGCGAATCTCGTTGTCGAGGGCGTAGTCGAAGCACGCCTTCTTCACCGGGCAGCCGCCGCAGATCGTCTTGGCCGCGTCGATGGCTGCGCGGTCGCGGGCCGCGTGGAAGAACAGCTTGTCGATCTCCTTGGCCGGTAGACCGTGGCATCGGCCCCGTTCCTGCCAACTGTGGTCGGCAATGCCCCGGATCGTCGGGGCGGGTGCGTCGTTGGCGGTGATGTGGCGCAAGGCAGTCTCCGGAAGTCGCCTCGGTCGGTGCGGGTCGCGGCACCGGCGGCTGACGGGGTGCGGCGGGGCGCTTCGAGGCGGGCTCGGGGTACGGCGTCGGGCCGTACCGCAGGCGGAACGTTTCGGTGGAGAAGGGGGCTGCACTCAGGCGGCGGATGCCTGTTGGGCCAGTGCAGCCAGGGCACTGTCGATGCGGCCGGGGTGAACCGTGGCGCGGGGCACGTTGCCCCGGGAGGTTCCGTCGAGGCTGATGCGACGGCGGCGGCACGGCTCGCCCTTGTCGGCGTGACACCAGTCGCACGGCACGCCGAGAAGGTCGGGTCCTCCAGAGGCGATGGTGGCTTCGCGGGCGGCGCGGGCAGGCCGATAGGGGGCCAGCGCGGCGCGTGCGGCGGGCGGGATGTAGGTGCCGGCGGCGGCCAGCTGGTCCTTGAGACCGGGCCGGTGTCGCCCTGCGGTGATCCCGCGATGTGCCGAGGGGGCGGCCTGCCCGGCCGCCACGGCATCCCGCGCCGCCAGCAGCTCCGTCCGCCAGGCTTGTGGGTTGTCCGGATCGGCCGCCGGGGTCGGGTCGGTGTGCCGGACCAGACGGTCGCGGCGGTACGCGTGCCAATCGCGCGCCACGTCCGCCGGCAGGATCGGGTACGGCGACATCACGATGCGTTTGCGGACGATCCCGCGCACGTCCCAACCCTGGCCGGTGCTCATCGGGACGTCGTTGAGCAGCTCGTGCCAGGTGTCGAGCTGGTTGTCGGCCTCGCCCGGGTCGGTGCGGATGAGGCGGGGGTCGAGGCGGCCGGCGTAGGTGAGTACGGCAGCAACTTCGCGGTGGTCCAAGGTAGTTACTCCGTTCCAGTTCGCTTGTCGACGGCGGCGAGCAGGGCGGCCATGTGCGCGTCGGCACGGGTCATGCCGGCCTGGGGCCTGGGCGTGCCGCCGGGAAGGGCGTAGAG
>NZ_JBXVPZ010000136.1:0-21452 GCF_057961495.1 Streptomyces sp. P5F9
GGCCGCCCTCGTCCCGGCCCCCAAGCCGGCCGCCCCGCAGCCCTACGGCGCCCAGCCGCCCGGTGGTTACGGCTACCCGGGCGCCGGTGCGCCGCAGCCGTCGTACGGCACTCCGCCGCAACAGGCGCAGGCCGCGCAGCCGTTCGGGCAGCCCGCGCCGGCTCCGGCCGCGGACTTCTCGCCGTTCTGGTTCGCGGTGCCGGTGGCCCGGCCGCTGTTCGCGGAGGACGGTTCGCCGTCGCCGATCGCCGAACTGGCGCCGGGTACCTGGTACTTGGCCGTGGAGCAACGTGGTCCGGCGCTCGTCGCGCAGACCCAGGACGGCCGTCGCGGCGTCCTCCAGGACACCTCGGGGATCCAGCGCGGCTGAGTCCCCCGCCGGCGTTCACCGCGGCCCCTCGCCCTTCCGGGTGGGGGGCCGTTGTCGTACAGTCGCAGCCGTCGATCGGTTGACTGACAGACCGTCAGATCAGTTGCTGTGGAGGCGATATGCGGCTCGGTCTCGCACTCGGGTACTGGGGGCGCGGGCCCTCCGCCGACCATGTGCCGCTGGCCCAGGAGGCCGAGCGGCTCGGGTACGACTCCGTGTGGACGGCCGAGTCGTGGGGGTCCGACGCCTTCACCCCGCTGACCTGGATCGCGGCGCAGACCTCAACGATCAAGCTGGGTACGGCCGTTGCGCAGATGGCGGCGCGCTCGCCGACCACCACCGCGATGCACGCGCTCACGCTCGACCATCTCTCCGGCGGGCGCGTGCTGCTCGGGCTCGGGCTGTCGGGGCCGCAGGTGGTGGAGGGGTGGTACGGACGGCCGTTCCCCAAGTCGCCGCTCACCGCGACCCGGGAGTACGTCGAGGTCGTACGGCAGGTACTGCGGCGGGAGGCGCCGGTCGAGGTGGCCGGGCGGTTCCACGCGCATCCGTACCGAGGGGAGGATGGCACAGGGCTCGGCAAGGCGCTCAAGTCCATTACGCATCCCCTCCGTTCGGACCTGCCCGTGCTGCTCGGCGCGGAGGGGCCGAAGAACGTGGCGCAGACCGCCGAAATCGCCGATGGGTGGCTGCCGTTGTACTGGTCGCCGAGCCGCCCCGAGGTCTACGGGACGACGACCTTCCGTGACGGCTTCCTCGTCGCGCCCATGGCGCAGGTGAAGGTCTGCGACGACGTGGCCGAGGGCCTTCTCCCCGTGAAGATGATGCTCGGCTTCTACATCGGCGGGATGGGGCACGCGGCCCGGAACTTCCACGCCGACCTGATGGCGCGCATGGGGTACGAGGAAGAGGCCCGGCGGATACAGGAGTTGTTCCTCGCGGGGCGCCGGGAGGAGGCCGTGCTCGCCGTGCCGGACGCGTTCGCCGACGAGATCTCACTGATCGGACCGCGTGAACGGATCGCGGAACGGCTGGAGTTGTGGCGCAAGGGCCCGGTGACGGACCTGCTGGCCCTTGCGCCCGACCCGCACACGCTGCGGGTGCTGGCGGAGCTGAACTCCTAGGAGCAGCTCAACTCACCGTCAACCGCCTGCCAGTTGGCCTGCCGACGGCACCTTGTCGGTCACCTCGGCGCCGGCGCTCTTCCCGGCGTCCTTGACCTTGTTGATGATGTCGTCGAACGAACCCGCCGTGGCGTCGGTGGAGTCGCCCTTGCGCAGCTTGGACGGCAGGTCCTTGAGGGAGTCGATGCCGGCGCTGAGCGGCGCGACCGCCTTGGCGAGCGTCGGGTCGCCCTTGGCGTTCTTCGTGGCCGCCTTGAGCCGGTTGTACGCGAACGCGCCCGCGAGACCCGCCTTGATGAGCGCGAACCTGCGTCCGCTCGCGCCCTTCTTGAACTTGCCCGCCTTCCAGGGCTTCACGATCCACTGGTAGGTGGCACCGGCGGCGAGGCCCGCGTTCGCGACGAAGCGGGTCTTGGCGAACTTCTGCCGCTCGGCGGAGGTGCTGGGGCTCGGGGTGGCGGCGGCCGCAGCCACGACGGCCGCGGTGTCCTGCGTGGCGTCGTCGGTGGCGCTGCCGCAGGCCGTGGCACCGGCGAGCAGGGCGCAGCACAGAGTGAGCGCCACGAAGAGGCGCCGTATCGGTACGGGCACGGGGTCCTCCGGGGTGTTCTCCCCGAGTGGGTGTCCTTACCCCGGCAGCCTCACCCGGCTGGGCCGGTCGCGCCACCCGGGCGGGACCGTACGGGTTTCATCCGGCCGGAAGCGGCAATCCGGTGGGCATGTCCCCCTTCTACCGACGCGGTTCGAATTCAGTCGGCAACGTCATAGTGATCATCGCCGACATCATGGCCCTCATCCTGGCCCTCTGGATTCTGATGTACCTCCTGGACGCCAACCGCGCGAACGACCTCGTGCAGTTCGTCCACCACTCGGCCAACTGGCTCGCCGGCTGGTCCCGCGACCTGTTCACCTTCGACGAGGCCTGGGCGCGCGTCATCTGCGGCTACGGTCTGGCAGCGGTGGTGTACCTGTTCATCGGGCATGCGATCGCGAACCGGGTCTCCCGCTGAGCGCTCCGCGGGAAGACCGGTTTTCGTCCGCGGGCGCGTCGTGGCTGGTCGCGCCCACGCGCCGGGGCCGCACCTGTTGTTCTGCCTCCTGGGCGGCGCCGGTCGAGCATCCGCTGCATTGACGTGCCAGTTCCGCTGTGGCTGGCGCCAGTTGTGCGCGAGCCGGACTTGTAGAGTGGAGTGAAGGTTTTCCGGCGTAGCGGCGAGGGTGGTCAATGCAGCTGACGTCTGCACAGGTATTCCATCACCGGTGGTGCGCGGCGCTGGCCGCCCAGGACACGGCCGCACTGCGTGAGCTCTACCATCCCGACGCGGTGCAGCTGTCGGTGGGCACCGGCCGCACGCTGCTCGGTGCGGAAGCGATCGCGGCTGGTTTCGCAGAGCTCTTCGGCATCGCCGGCGCTGTCGACACGACGGGAGTCGAGAATTTCATCGACCTCGGCACCTCGTTCGTCGCGGAGTCCACGCAGTCGACCGGCTTCGCGCAGGCCACGTCCTACGACGTCTTCGCCCTTGACGGCGGACGCGCCCGCTTCCACGCCGGTGGCTCGATCTCCCCGCGCTCGCCCGCCGCGTTACCGGCCCAGGAACCCACCGCTCCGGGCCAGGCGTTCTTCCGGCGGCTCTGGGACGCCATCAGCACGCAGGACGCCGCGACGCTCACGAGTCTCTACGCCCCCGACGCCGTGCACGCCTCCGTGGCCGGCACCATGCGCGGCGGCCAGGTGATCACGGACAGCCTCCGGCAGCGCTGGCGGCAAGTCGGCCCTCCGCAGCTCAGGAGCTTGTCGTCCTTCGTCGAGGGCCCGGACGCGCTCGCGGTCGAAGGCATCGCGAACCTCGGCTTCGGCCCGGATGTGCGGCTCGACGTGGAATTCTACGAAGTCTGGCTGCTGCGCCAGGGCCGGGCGGTGTTCGTCACCAACGGCCTGATCAGCCCGCGTCCGGCCGAGCTCCGACAAGGTCTTCAGCATTACGCCGACAACCAGATCCGCAACATTCAGACGGTCGCCCAGGGCCTGGCCAATCTCCACGCTCCCCGGTATTGGTACTAGCCGGCGTTGCCGATCTTGCGGTCAGTACAGCGACGCTTGGCCGGGACCGCCACAGGGCGCGGAGGAGCCAACTGGCGTTTCCTGGAGGGGACATGGCTACTGGAGACACGATCTGGCCACAGCCTTCCAGCGCCTCGCCGCGCTGCCCCGCCATGCCCACTGGCAGGCCGGCAACCGGAATCACCGGTCCAACGCGATCGGTCCAGCCCAGCCGCCCGAAGCGAAACGGCGAGGTTGACGGGCCGTTTTTCAGGGGCGCGGGGCTAACAACAATCAGGATCCAGCCCATTCGGCAAATGCTCCGCGCCGAACACCGCACACGTCGCGTCATGGCCCCCCAACGCCGCCACCGCGAGCAGCAACGACCCCGCGGTCCACGTAGTCAACTCACGTGGCCACACCGCATCGTCGTCGAAGACATACCCGGTCCAGTACAGCCCGCTCTCGGAATCGCGCAGGTGCTGAATGGACTGGAGAATCTCCAACGCACGGTCGGACTCACCCAACACCCAGAGCGCAAGGGCGAGTTCGGCGGACTCACCGCCGGTCACCCACGGGTTGGGGACGACGCACCGCACCCCAAGCCCCGGCACGACGAACCGGCTCCAGCCCTCCTCCACCCGGGACTTGGCCTCCGCACCGGTCAACGCACCACCCAGCACCGGGTAGTACCAGTCCATGGAGTAACGGTCCTTGTCCAGGAACCGTTCGGGATGCCGACGGATCGCATGCCGCAGCGCCCCGACCGCCAACTCCCAGTCCGGCTGCGGCTCTTCACGCTGTTCGGCGATCGCAAGGGCACAGCGCAACGCCTGGTGCACCGAGGAGGAACCGGTCAGCAGAGCGTCCGCCGTGTCCGTACCGTCGTCCTCCCGCTTCCACCCGATCTGCCCACCCGGCTGCTGAAGCCGCAGCACGAACTCGACCGCGGCGAAGACCGTGGGCCACAACCGGTCGAGGAACGTGTCGTCACCGGTGGCGAGGTAGTGGTGCCACACGCCTACGGCTATGTACGCCACGAAGTTGGTCTCGCGCCCCCGGTCGGTCACATCCCGCGCGTCACCGTCGGCGTAGGCGGCGAACCACGACCCGTCCTCGTTCTGGTGCCGGGCAAGCCAGTTGTACGCCCGCTCGGCGGCCTGGTGCTCGCCCGCCGCGTCCAGCGCCATCGCGGCCTCGGTGTGGTCCCACGGGTCGAGGTGATGGCCCCGGAACCACGGGATCGCCCCGTCCTCCCGCTGCACGGCGAGGATGCCGGCGACGGTCGCGGCGGCCTGCTCGGCGGTGAGGACCCCGGGCAGGACGAGGTGTTCTGTCCGGGGAGTGGTCACTTGGCTTCCGCCAGGGGAAGGTGCGGCTTGGTCGCGTAGGCCACGAAGCTCTTGCCGATCAGCGGGTTCAGGGCCTGTTCGGCGACCCGGGTGGCGAGGGGTTTCTTCATGATGTCCCAGACCAGGAGCTTGTGGTACGCCTGCACCGGCAGCGCCTTGTCGTTGTCCACGCCGAACGCGCACTTCAGCCACCAGTACGGCGAGTGCAGCCCGTGGGCGTGGTGCGTGCCGTACGGCTTGAGGCCCGCCTCGCGGATCTTGGCGAGGAGTTCGTCCGCCTTGTAGATGCGGATGTGGCCGCCCTCGACCTCGTGGTAGGCGTCGGACAGGGCCCAGCAGATCTTCTCGGGGCCGTAGCGCGGGACGGTGATGGCGATGCGGCCGCCGGGCTTCAGCACCCGGACCATCTCGGCGAGCACTCCCTTGTCGTCGGGGATGTGCTCCATGACCTCGGAGATGATCACGACGTCGAACGACTCGTCCGGGAAGGGGAGTTGGAGGGCGTCGCCCTCCATCGCGGTGGCGGTGGCTCCGGCGGGGGCCTCGCCGGCCTCCTTCATCGCCGCGAACCACTTGGCGACCTCGCGGATCTCCTCGGCGTTCTGGTCGAGGGCGACGACCTGTGCCCCTCGCCGGTAGCACTCGAACGCGTGCCGCCCGGCACCGCACCCGAGGTCCAGGACACGGTCGCCAGGGGCGAGCGGGAACCGGGAGAAGTCGACGGTCAGCACGTGGCCCTGCTTTCGGGAGAGACGCCGGTAACACTGGTCGGAGAAGGGGAAGGAGACGGAGTCGCCGGGGGCGACAACGATGCCGGGGCCGTGTTGCCCGTCGGGCCTGCGGCGATCGCCTCGCGGTACCTGGCCGCCGTGCCCTCCGCGGCCTTCGCCCAGGTGAAGCGGGCCAGGACGCGTTCCCGGCCCGCCGCGCCGAGCCGGGCCCGGAGTGCCGGGTCGCCCAGGAGCCGGCTCAGGGCGGTCGCGAGTGCGCCCGAGTCGCCGGGAGGTACCGCCAGGCAGGTCTCGCCGTCGCGTCCGGCGACCTCCGGGATGGCTCCGCCCGTCGTGGCGACGAGGGGTGTGCCGGTGGCCATCGCCTCCGCCGCCGGGAGGGAGAAACCCTCGTACAGCGAGGGCACGCAGGCGACCTCCGCCGAGCGGACCAGGTCGACGAGTTCGGCGTCCGAGATGCCCTTCACGAAGTCGACGGCGCCTTCGAGGCCGTAGCGCTCGACGGCCTGGGCGACCGGGCCCTCGGTGGGGCGTTTGCCGACGACGATCAGGTGGGCGTCGGGGTGTTCGGTGCGGACCTTCGCGAGGGCCTCGACCAGGAAGACGAGGCCCTTGAGGGGGACGTCCGCGCTGGACGTCGTGACGATCCGGCCCGGCACCTGCGGTACGGCCGGGTTCGGGGAGAACAGGTCGGTGTCGGCGCCGATGTGGACGACGTGGATGCGGTCGTCGCGGACGCCGAGGTGGTCGATGATCTCCTGGCGCGAGGTGCCGGAGACGGTGAGCACGGAGGGCAGTCGGCGGGCGACCCGCTTCTGCATCCGCGTGAACGCGTACCAGCGGCGCTTGGACATGCGCCGGCGCCAGTTCTCGGCCGCCTCCAGCTCCAACTGCCGGTCCACGGTGATGGGGTGGTGGATCGTGGTGACGAGCGGGGCGCCGACATCCCCCAACAACCCATAACCCAGCGTCTGGTTGTCGTGCACGATGTCGAACTCGCCGCGCCGGGCCCGGAGATGGCGGCGGGCGCGGAGCGAGAACGTGAGGGGCTCGGGGAAGCCGCCGGTCCACATCGTCGCGACTTCGAGGGCGTCGATCCAGTCCCGGTACTCGTCGCGCTTCGGGGTGCGGAAGGGGTCCGGTGAGCGGTAGAGGTCGAGCGAGGGCAGCTCGGTCAGGGAGATGCCGTCGTAGCCCTCGTCGAGGACCGGGTAGGGCTGCGAGCCGATGACCTCGACGCGGTGGCCGAGGCGGGCCAGCTCGCGGGAGAGATGGCGGACGTAGACGCCCTGGCCCCCGCAGAACGGGTTCCCCTTATAGGTGAGGAGTGCGATACGGAGCGGTCGCTCGCCGTCGGCTGCCGAGTCCTCCTGGGGACCCGCCTGACTGGCCTCAGCGGTCACTCTGAGCCCCCTTCTCCCTGCACTGTCCCGCGAGATTACGCCGGGACGCTAATCTAGAACAAGTTTCAGACTTGATCGTCCAGGAGGTTCTGAATCTACCGGCCGGTACGGGTGCTGTGAGAAGTGGATCAGGTGATTCACACCACGGCCGACGCCCTGCCATGATCGGTGCGATCACCCGCCCTCACCGACAGTCACGGATCGGGAGCCATGCCAGCGCAAGCCAAGCCCGAAGCCACTGCGCGGACCTCGCCGCCCCTCACCGAGCGGCAGGAGGCCCGGCGGCGCCGCATCCTGCACGCGAGCGCGCAGCTGGCCAGCCGGGGCGGTTTCGACGCGGTGCAGATGCGGGAGGTCGCGGAGTCCTCGCAGGTCGCGCTCGGCACGCTGTACCGGTACTTCCCGTCCAAGGTGCATCTCCTGGTCGCCACGATGCAGGACCAGTTGGAGCACATGCACGGCACGCTGCGGAAGAAGCCGCCGGGCGGTGACACGGCGGCCGAGCGGGTCGCGGAGACCTTGATGCGGGCCTTCCGCGCGCTCCAGCGCGAGCCGCATCTCGCCGACGCGATGGTCCGCGCGCTGACCTTCGCGGACCGCAGCGTCTCCCCCGAGGTCGATCAGGTGTCGAGGCAGACCACGGTGATCATCCTGGACGCGATGGGCCTCGAAAACCCCACGCCGGAACAGCTGTCGGCGGTCCGGGTCATCGAGCACACCTGGCACTCGGCGCTGATCACCTGGCTCTCGGGGCGGGCGTCGATCGCCCAGGTGAAGATCGACATCGAGACGGTGTGCCGATTGATCGATCTCACTGAGCCGGGCGGGGCCGGGGACCGATAATTCCCCCATGGCGATCATCCACCGCACCTACCTGAAGCCCACGAAGCTCGAACTCCTCACCACCTGGCTGCCCACCCGCCCCTGGTATCACGGCTCCCCCGAACCGGAGTTGGTGAAGGCCGGCGGGTTCCGGCTCGACGACCCCGAGGGCGAGGTCGGCATCGAGTTCATGGTCGTCACCGACGGCCCGGGCGCCTGTCTCGTGCCGCTCACCTACCGGGCCGCCCCGCTCCCCGGCGCCGAACACGCCCTCGTCGGCACCATGGAGCACGGTGTCCTCGGTCCGCGCTGGGCCTACGACGGCTGTCACGACCCGGTGCTGACCGCCGGGCTGACGGCGTTCATCGAGGGGCGAGTGGAGGCGCAGGCGCAGAGCGTCTCCCACACCCTGGACCGGGAGGTCGCCCGCTCCTGGACCGTTACGGCGCCCATCCCCGCCCTCGGCGCGCCCGACGACACGGCCGAGGCCACCGAGTTCGCCGTACCGGACGGCCCGACCCTGCGGCTGCACCGGGTGCTGACCCCCGGCTCCACGGCCCCCGAGGACGCGATCGGCCAGGTAACCGGCGCCTGGGCGCAGGCCGACGGCACCCGGGCCCGAGCGCTGTTCGCCACCGTCCGGCCCGGCTGGTCCACCAGCCCCTGAACCAGGGCGAGTTACTCCTCCGGCGGGAACACCGGCTCCCCGCTCCCCAGCAACGTGATCATGATGGCCTCCACCGGACACCCCTCCGCCGCCGCGAGGATCCTCTCGTTGGCGTCGGTCTCCGGTTCGGCCGGGTGGGACTGCATGGCCGCGTCGAGGTGGAAGCGGTCGGGGGCCTGGTGGACGCACTGGGCCGAGCCGATGCAGATGGAGCGGTCGACCTCTACCTGCCAGCGGTCGCCCATCGTCCGGTCACCCCTCCCAGCCGGCCGGGAGGTGGATCATCTTGTGTTCGAGGAACTCGGAGTAGCCCTCGGGCCCGAACTCCCGTCCCACACCGCTGTTCTTGTAGCCGCCGAACGGGCCGAGCATGTCGAGGCTGAAGGTGTTGACGTTGTAGGTGCCGGTGCGGACCTGGCGGGCGATGTCGATGCCGTGCGCCACGTCTCCCGTCCAGACGCTGCCGCTGAGGCCGTAGTCGGAGTCGTTCGCGATCTTCACGGCCTCCGCCTCGTCGCCGTACGGGAGGAGGCAGATGACCGGGCCGAAGATCTCCTCGCGGGCGATGCGCATCGAGTTGTCCACGTCGCCGAAGAGGGTCGGCTCGACGTACCAGCCGTGGTCCAGGCCGGGTGGACGGCCGCCGCCCGTAAGGATTTTGGCGCCTTCCTCCTGCCCGATGCGGATGTAGTCGAGGTTGCGCTGCTGCTGGCGCTTGGCGACCAGCGGGCCGACCTGGGTGGCCGGGTCGAGCGGGTCGCCGACCACGAGAGCGCTCGCCGCCTGGGCGAAGGCGTCCGCGAACTCGTCGTAGCGCGAGCGGGGTACGAGGATGCGGGTCTGGGCGACGCACGCCTGGCCGTTGTTCATCCAGGCGGCCGAGACGATGCCGGGTACGGCGGTCGTGATGTCCGCGTCGGGCAGGACGACCGCCGCCGACTTGCCGCCCAACTCCAGTGTCACGCGCGTGAGATGGCGGGCCGCGACCTCCATCACGCGCTTGCCGGCCGGGACCGAACCGGTGAAGGAGACCTTGTCGATGCCGGGGTGTCCGACGAGGTACTCACTGACCTCGCGGTCGGCCGGGAGGATGGACAGGACGCCGTCGGGCAGCCCTGCCTCCTTCGCTATCTCGCCCAACAGGTAGGCGTCCAGGGGCGTTTCGGGCGACGGCTTGAGGATCACCGAGCAGCCGGTGAGCAGCGCGGGCGCGAGCTTGGCGGCGGCCACGAACTGCGGGACGTTCCACGGGACTACGGCCGCGACCACCCCAACTGGCTCCCGGCGGACGAGGATCTTCCCGAGGACGCCGTCTCGATACTCCTCGTAGGTGAAGCCCTTCGCGACGGTGATCGCCGCGTCCCACACCATCATCGCGCCGAGGGCCTGCCCGAGGATGCTCCAGGAGTACGGTGACCCGTTCTCGGAGGAGATGACGCGGCCGATCTCCTCGTACCGTGCGGCGATCGCGTCCTTGATGCGGGCGACGACCGCGACCCGTTCGTCGAGGGTCATGCGCGGCCAGGGCCCCTCGTCGAAGGCGCGGCGGGCGACCGCGACCGCGCGGTCCACGTCCGCCGTGGACGCGTGCGGGACGCGTCCGATGACCTCCTCGGTGTGCGGGGAGATCACCTCGATGACGTCCTCGCCCAGGGGATCGGTCAACTCCCCGCCGATGAACAGCTGTCGGTGTTCCACGAGCTCGGTCATGGCCGATTGCCTCCCCGGTACCGCTGTCTGACGATCCATCAGATACCAAGACTGAATACCAGTTCCGGTCGATGGAGTCCACGTATAGTGGCCGGAAGGCGGCGATTGGGGAGTCCATGACGTCCATGGGGCAGGTCCACGACCACGGCGGCGGTGTTCGCTCCATCGAAGTCCCCATCCCCGACAACCCACTGGGGACCACGCTCGTCTACGTCGTCGACACCGACCGCGGACCGGTCCTGGTCGACACGGGCTGGGACGACCCGGCTTCCTGGGACACGCTGGTCCAGGGACTGTCGGCCTGCGGGACGTCGGTCGGCGAGGTCCACGGCGTGGTCATCACCCACCACCACCCCGACCACCACGGCCTGTCCGGGCGGGTGCGCGAGGCGTCCGGGGCGTGGCTCGCGATGCACGCGGCGGACACCGCGATCGTACGGCGGGCCCGTTCGACCGAACCGGGCCGCTGGCTGGCGTACATGACCGCGAAGCTCACGGCGGCCGGCGCCCCCGAGGAACACCTCGCACCCCTGCGTGCCGCCCGCCCGCGCAGTGTGCCGGGCCTGGCCCCCGCCCTGCCGGACCGCGAGATCGTCCCCGGCGAACTCCTCGACCTGGCAGGGCGCCGACTGCGCGCGATCTGGACCCCGGGCCACACCCCCGGCCACGTCTGCCTGCACCTGGAGGAGAACCACCCGGCCCGACTCCCGGGCCACGGACGCCTGTTCTCCGGCGACCACCTCCTCCCGGAGATCACCCCGCACATCGGCCTGTACGAGGACCCGGACGACGACACGCTCCCCGATCCGCTCGGCGACTACCTCGACTCGCTGGAGCGGGTCGGCCGGCTGGCCCCGGCGGAGGTGCTCCCGGCCCACCAGCACACGTTCACCGACGCGGCCGGTCGCGTAAGGGAGTTGCTCGCCCATCACGAGGACCGCCTGGCCGGCCTCCTCTCCCTCCTCTCCGAACCCCTCACGCCCTGGCAGGTCGCCGAGCGGATGGAGTGGAACCGCCCCTGGTCCCAGATCCCTTACCAGTCGAGGAACATCGCGGTCTCGGAGGCCGAGGCGCACCTCCGCCGACTGGTCAAACTGGGGCAGGCGGAGGAGATGACGGGGAGCGAGCCGGTGACGTACGTGGCGGTGTAGTCCGGTCGTGGGTGCGACTCGGCCGCGGGTAATTCGGTCGTGGCGCGGCGGGCTCGGCTGATACCAACGACCGCATGGACCTCGACCCCTTGCAACGCCTCCTCGCCGAACGTGCCTGTGAGCGCGTCGTCCTGGACTTCGTCCGCCGCCTCGATCTCGGTGAACCCTCCTCCGTCGCCGAGTTGTTCACGGAGGACGGCACCTGGGAGTGGCCGGACGGCGAGCGGCTCGTGGAGGGGCGGGGGGCGTTGCGGAAGTACTTCGGTTCCCGTCCCGCCGGGCGGCTCTCGCGGCGGCTGATGTCGAACGTCCTCGTCACCCTCACCTCCCCCGACACGGCGATCTCGACGGCGTACTTCACGACGTACCGGATCGACGGTTACCACGGCGGTCAGGTCACCGCCGGTCCCCCGGTCCAGGTCGGGCACTACGAGGACAACTTCCGTAAAGTGGCCGGGAGTTGGCTGATCGCGACCCGGACCCTGTTCCTGCCGTTCGGCGGCCCCACCCCGCGTCACTGACCCCGTCACCGACCGCCCGGCCGGCTCGTCGCGTACGCGATTCCCTCGTCGTACGACATCGCCAGGCCCTCCCGGTATCCCGTCTCGTAGGCGTCGTCGCCGAGGTGTTCGCGGACGCGGAGTTCGCAGGTGCGGCGGGTGGCGATGAGGTCCGGGGAGTCCATCTGGGCGCGGCCGGTGAGTTCCCAGAGCCGGGTGCCGATGCCGAGGAGGCGGGCGGCGCGGTGGGCGTCGCCGGTCGTCGCGACGGCGGCGGCCAGGACGTCGAGGGAGAAGGCCGCGCCGGCCGTGTTGTGCAGCAGGGCGTGGCCGGCGATCGAGGTCCGGGCGCCCCGCACGGCGGCCGGTACGTCGCCACGCGCAAGGTCCGCGTGGGCGATCAGGCAGTCGGCGTACGCCCCGCACCAGTACTCGCCCTGTTTCCGGCTGGCCGTCCGCACCTCGTCGGAGACCTCGCGCCCGCGCTCGTACTCGCCGCGCAGGACGTGCGCGAGGGAGAGGGCGAGCCGGATCTGGAGCTGGGCGGCGCCGAACGCGTCGTCCTGTACGGGGAGTTGGGGTGCGGCGGCGAGGACGTCGATCGCCTCGGCGAGGCGGCTGGTGAGGGCCAGCTGGCCGCCCCTGAGGTAGGCGGCGGCGACCGCGGCGACCGGGGAGCCCTGTGCGCGGGCCGCGTCGGCGCAGCGGACCGCCCAGTTGGCCGCCGCCTCCTGGTCGCCCTGGAGGATGGCGACGGCTCCGCGTGACCACAGGGCGAGGGTGCGGCCGTGGCCCGGGGGCGGGTCGGCGGCGAGGGCCTGGTCGAGGCAGGCCTGGGCCTCGCGGAGGTAGCCGCAGTGCCGCCACAGGAACCCGACGTGGCCCGCCATCTCCACGGCCGCCGTACGGTCCGGTTCGGCGAGCGCGCTGTCGACCGCCGTCCGGAAATTGGCGTGTTCGCTCAGCACGCGCTCGCACCAGGCGACCTGCCGTCCGGTGTTCCACTCGGCGCAGCCCTGCTGGGCGAGGCGCGCGTAGTGCTCGCGGTGGCGTCGCCGTACGGCGTGTTCCTCGCCGAGGGCGTGCAGCCAGTCGGTGCCGTACTCGCGGACGGTGTCGAGCATCCTGTAGCGGTCCGAGATGACGGGGTCGGGCAGGACGATGGACTGCGCGACGAGCCGGGCGAGCAGCCCGGCGATCCGCTCCGGGGCCAACGGGCCGCCCGCGCACACCTGTTGGACGGTCTCGGCGTAGAAGCCGCCGGTGAAGACGGACAGCCGCGCCCACAGCAGGCGTTCCAGCGGCGCGCAGAGTTCGTGGCTCCAGCCGATGGCGGTGCGCAACGTCTGGTGGCGGGGCGGGCGTTCACCTGGGGCGGAGGCCAACAGGTCCAGGGGCGAGGGCAGATCGGAGGGTGAGGGCAGGCGTTCGCCGAGGCGGGTGTGGAGCTGGTCGAGGGTGAGGTCGGCGAGGCGGGCGGCGGCGAGTTCGAGGGCGAGGGGGATGCCGTCGAGGCGCCGGCAGACGGCGGCGGCGATCGCGCGGCCGGCCACGTCGTCGTCGCTCAGCGGGCGTCCGGCGTCGGCGGCGCGCTCGGCGAACAGGACCACGGCGTCACCGGCGGAGGCATTCTCGCCGGCGCCGCCGTCCACGGGGAGCGGTTCGAGGTGGAGGACCTCCTCGCCGGGCAGGGCGAGCCGTTCCCGGCTGGTGACGAGGACGCGCAGCTCGGGTGCCCGGGAGAGCAGCGCGGCGGCGACCTTCGCGCAGTCGGCGAGGAGGTGCTCGCAGGAGTCGAGGACGATCAACAGCCGTTTGCGGTGTGCCCATTCGGCGATGACGTCGATCACGGGGCGGGTCGACTGATCGGCGAGCCGCAGGGTCTCCATGACGGCGAGGTCGACGAGCCCAGGCGTATGCAAGGGCGACAACTCGGCCAACCACACACCGTCGGGATACGCGTCCCGGACCTCCGCCGCCGCGCGCAGGGCAAGGCGCGTCTTACCGACCCCACCGACCCCGACCACGCTCACCAGCCGCCCCGCCGGACCGGCCCCCGGGTCCAACGCGGCCTGAAGCAGGGCGAGTTCGGTGCGCCGCCCGACGAAACTATGGGTCTCGGGCGGCAGATTCCCGAGGTTCCCGGGGTTCGGGTGAGTCGTGTCCGGCACGAGGCCCAGTGTGTCCGCACACCACCGACTCCATGCGCGTGTCCCGGAACGCGGTCCACGGCTGCCCGGAACAGTCGCAACACCACCGAAATAGCCGCCCTTTATGACCATGTGCAGGGCACTTTCGACACTCCGTGATCGAGAGGTGATCAACTCCCGGTTGACGCAGGTGAGGAGACGAAAATTCAGCGATCGTCATGGCGTGAACGTGATGAATGGGGGACGCCGAGTCCGCGGGGCGACGACGGGAGTCCGCACGCTACGGGCGGGATTCCGCAAGGCACCGGCGGGGCTCCTCGCCGGCCCGATGGGCTTTCTCGTCGCCCCCGTCGGCTGTCTGCTCGCGGCTACCCCGGGGCTGTTGATCGGGCGGGTGCAGCCGATCCTGCCGTTGCTGGTGATCGGGCCGTTGATGGCCGCGACGTTCCTGGGCGCCAGGCGTACGTTCCTCGTCAGTTGCTGGACGATCCTGCTCGCGCTCGCGGCGGGGCTCGGCGCCGGGACGCAGGTGAGTGCCGGGTTCGCCGTCCGGTGGGGCGGGCTGCTGCTGGGCTGCGCGTGCAGTGTGTACGCGGCGTGGCAGCGCGGACGGTTGCGGGAGCGGCTCGCGGAGGTGCGGGAGGTGGCCCGGATCACCCAGGAGGCGATTCTGCGGCCCGTCTCCCGCAGCCTCTCCGGGACGCATGTCTCCACCCGGTACCACTGCGCGAGCCGGGAGTCGTCCGTCGGCGGCGATCTGTACGACCTCGCGGTGACACCGTACGGCCTGCGTGTGCTGGTCGGTGACGCGCGCGGGCACGGGCTCGACGCGCTGCGCACGGCGTCCGACACGGTCACCGCCTTCCGCGAACTCGCCTACACCGCCCCGGATTTGGCGACCCTCGCGAGGGGACTCGACACCCGCCTCTCTCCTCATCTCGCCCCCGAGGACTTCGTCACCGCCGTGCTGGTGGAGTTCGGGCCGGGTGAGGTGCGGCTGGTCAACTGCGGCCATCCGGCGCCCCTTCGCTCCGGGCAGCGGCTGGAACTGCTCGAACCCCGGGTGCCCGCCCTGCCGTTGGGCCTGCACCCGGAGCCGCGGCAGTACCGGGTCCGTCTCCAGCCCGGTGACCGCCTTCTCCTCTACACGGACGGCCTCACTGAGTCCCGCGCCCCGGACGGCACCCCGTTCGCCCTCCTCACCGAGTCCGCCATCGCCCTGAGCGAGCCGACGCCGGACGCCGCCCTGAACGCCCTGTACGAGCGGCTGCTCGCCCACACCGGCGGGCCGCCCACCGACGACCTGGCACTCGTGCTGTGCCAGCCGACGGGGGTGACCGCGCCGGTGCGGGTCTGAGGCCCGGCGGGTTCAGCCCAACTTGAGGAGCAGGTCGGTGAGTTCGGCCGGCTTGGTGATCATGCAGTCGTGGCCGGTCTCCAGTTCCCACACCTGGGCCGGGGTGCCGTTGGGCTGGATCGCCGGGACGGGCCGGCGCTCGAAACCTTCCGGTTCGCTGCCCACGCAGTGGATATGGGTGCGGGGGATCGCGTTCGCGGCGGGGTTGTCCAGCCGTACGGGCTGCTGGAGGCAGAGCGCCGGCTGGTCCGTGACCATCGTGCGCAGCCAGGCCACGTCCGCCGGATCGGTGACCCCGAACAGGCCGCCGGGCGGCGGGAGTTCGGGCAGCGGCGGGATCCGCCAGGGGGTGTCGGACCGCGCGGCCAGGTCGATCAGGACCTGGGTCACGGGCAGGATGTCCGTCGCGCTCTCGCCGTCCACCGGGACCATCGCGTCGAGGTAAACGAGCTGGGCGATCCGGTCCGGGAGCGTGTTGGCCGCGCCCGAGACGACCAGCCCCGCGTAACTGTGCCCCACGAGGACCACGTCCGTGAGGTCCTCCTCGGTGATCAGCCCGACGACGTCCTCGACGTGGGTGTCGAGACCCACCTCGGGGCCGAGCAGGTGCGCCCTGTCGCCGTAGCCGGTGAGGGACGGTGCGAACACCCGGTGCCCGGCAGCCGTCAGCAGCGGGACCACCCGGTCCCAGGCCCGCCCGCTGTGCCAGGCGCCGTGTACCAGTAGGTATGTGGACATCGTGTCGCTCCTTGGTGTGGTGGCCGGGGTTGCCGCGTGGCCACCGACGACGCTGCCGCCCGCCCCGCACCCCAGCCAGGGTCCCGCCGACCCTGGGGGTGACAGGACCAGGCAGGCCCCCACCCGCCCGATCTACAGTGAGGAGATGGCCGACGAACCGAACCTGCTGGGTGAGTACGTGCGCGCCCGCCGTGAACTCGTCACGCCCGAACAGGCCGGTATCCCGGCCTTCGGGGTCCGCCGCGTGCCGGGCCTGCGCCGCGAGGAGGTCGCGATGCTCGCCGGCATCAGCGCCGACTACTACCTGCGCCTTGAGCAGGGCCGCGACCGCAACCCCTCCGCGCAGGTCCTCGAAGCCATCGCCCGGGTGCTGCGGCTCGACGGCACCGCGACGGCCCACCTGCTGCGCCTGGGCGCCGGCGGGCCCCGCAGGCAGCGCACCCGCCCCCAGCGCCGTAGGGAGACGGTCCCGCCGAGCATCACCAAGCTGCTCACGACGCTCCCGCTCCCGGCCCTGGTCGAGGGCCGCTACTTCGACGTCCTCGCCGCCAACACCCTCGCGACCGCCCTGTCACCGCGCTTCACAGCGGGAGCCAACCGCCTGCGTTCCCTGTTCCTCGACCCCGCCGAGCAGGCGCTCCACCCGCAGTGGGAGAAGTCCAGCGGAGGCATCGTCGCGGCCTTCCGCGAGGCGGTCGGCACCGACACCGACGACCCCCGGTTCATCGAGCTGGTCGGCGAACTCTCCCTCGCCAGCCCCCTGTTCAGCCGGCTCTGGGCCCGCCACGACGTACAGTCCTGCGAGGGCGCGCCCAAGTATCTCGACCACCCCCAGGTCGGCGCCCTCCACCTGAACCGCGAGCGCCTGAGCATCGACGGCGCCCCGGGCCAGACCCTCGTCATCTACCACCCGGACCCGGGCACCGACGCGGCCGACAAGCTCGCCCTCCTGGCCTCCGCGATCCGGACACCGGCCCCCGTCTCGGCGGACAGGAAGGGCGCGGGGAGCGCGGTGCGATGACAGCCGACGTGCGCCCGTTCACCGACGGGGCGCGGTAAGTCGCGACAGCGCGGCGCGGTCAGTCCGCGTAACGCGGCGCGGGCGGATAGAAGTCCCCGTACGGGCCCAACCACCGTTCGTGCAGGGCCCGGAGGGCACCCGTGGCGCGCAGGTGCGCGAGCACGCCGTTGACGAAGCGGACGAGTTCCGGCGTCTTCTTCGAGACGGCGATGCCGTGCGGCTCGTAGGTGAAGCGCGGGCCGGTGATACGGGTGGCGGGGTCCTGGGCGCTCAGTCCGGCGAGGACGTTGTCGGTGGTCGACACGGCGGCCACGTCGCCCTGTTGCAGCTGGAGGAGGCAGTCGGTCCAGTCGGCGACGGCGACAGGCCGTACCGCCGGGCGGGCGCGGCGCAGCTCGGTCAGTGAGGTGGTGCCCTTGGCCGTGCACACCTTCTGTCCGGCGAGATCGGCCAGGGTCTTCACCGGCGAGGTGTCCGTGACGAGGACGCGCTGGCCGGAGTCGAGGTAGTCGCTGCTGAACAGCACCTGTTCCATGCGTTCGCAGGTGATCGTCATGGAGTGGGCGACGAGGTCGACCTCGCCGCGTCGCAGTATCCCGATGCGTTGCGCGGACGGCACGGTCCTGAACTGCACCCGGTCCGGCTGCCCGAACAGGGCACGGGAGATCTCTCGCACCAGGTCGATGTCGAGCCCGGTCAGCTGTCCGGTGTCGGAGTCGCGATAGCCGAAGAGATAGGTGTTCTGGTCCACACCCACGATCAGCCGCCCGCGCGCGACGATCCGCGCCATCGCCGTACCGCTCGGCATCCGGCCACCCGGCGTCGGCATGTGCCCCAACGGCTTCAACGACCGCAGCGGATCGCAGTCCCCACCGGTCGCCGCTCGTGCGCTCGCGGAAGCGGAAACGGACGCGGAGCCAGACCCAGACCCAGACCCGGAAGCAGACGTAGCCGCAGACGCAGACGCAGACGCAGACGCGCTGTCGGCAGACGTACGCGCCCCGGCGGATGGACGGCGCTGCGGGACGGACGACTCCGTGCAGGACACCGCCAGCCCCATCACGGCCAGCGATGCCACCACCACGGCAGGGAGCCGCCGGCGAAACGGGCCCCGACCGATCCCCGCGACGGCCGGCGACCGTCCCTCGTCTCCCCGTGCCCGAAGTTCCCTCACACTGCCTCGCAGTCCTCGGAACCCGGCCGAAGACGCCGTCCGGCGCCCTGGCCTGTCACACCCTCGTCGGCGGTGACGCGTTCACGTTGATTCACGGTTCCCGCATAGCCGCCAGCGACAGCACCAACTCCTCGGCGGCACCGAGGAGTTCGACCTCGCGCGGAGTCATCGTCGGATTGACCGCCCGCCTCCGCCTCGCTTCCGTCAACCCTTCCCCCGTGAGCCCGGAAGGATCCGCGAGCAGCGAGACGAGTATCGCGCGGGCCGGTTCGGCGACCGGCTGATCGTCGTCCACGGCGACCTGGGCGAGGATGATCGCGGAGAGCCCCCAGTCCAGCCCGGGGTCGCCGTCCTCCGCCGTAGCCCAGTCGATGACGCGCGGGCCGTCCGGGGTGAGCAGCACGTTCTCGGGGTGAAGGTCGAGATGCAGCACCCGGGTTCCGGGCCGCCGACCGGGGACGGCGTGCAACTGCCGTAGCAGAGAAGCGAGTACGGTCCCGGCCTCCACCTCGTCGACCGCGCCCGCGACGATCGCCTCCACCATGGTGGGCCCGGTCAGCCGCTCCATCACGAGATCGGTACGCGCGGTGCGCGAGGTGCGCGAGGTACCCGAGCCCTCCATGCGCACCCGGGGCACGGGATAGCCGTAGGCCCGCACATGTTCCATCACCGCGCCCTCGGCCGCCGCGTCCCCCCAGTCCTCGCGGTTGCGGCGCAGCACCCACGCCTCGTCGATCTCGTAGACGTCGGCGGTACGGCCGGAGCCGATCAGTTTCCCAGGCGCTTTCCCCGTGGCTGGCATGGCCAGAACCTACCGGGGCCGGTGGACCGGGCAACCCCTGCTCACAGCGGGGGCTCAAGTTCCCCGTACAGTGGCCGGGTCGTCATCACACCCGTACGGGAGGAAGCCGGTGCAATTCCGGCGCTGACCCGCAACCGTGATCCGGTCCCCCAGGGGCCCGGTGAGCCGGACCGCCCCGTACGGCACGTGACCGGTTCACACGCACCGTCGAGGAATACGGAGCCGAGCCGCCCGGGGGTCCCCGCGCTGCCGTGCTCCCCGCAGGGAAGGCACCCGCCGATCATGAACGTCCGCCGCAGCGCCGCGGTCCTGGCCACCCTCGTCACCATGATGACGGCGACCCCGGCCGTCGCCGCCGGTCCGTCGCCCTCGCCGTCCGCGGCGATACCCGCCGGGCTCTACGGCACCTCCGACCCGACCTACGACGGCGTCTGGCGCCAGTCCCTCGCGCTGCTCGCGCAGGACGCGGTGGGCGTGGAGCCCGCCGACAAGGCGGTGACGTGGCTGGTCGGCCAGCAGTGCGCCGACGGCGCCTTCGCCGCGTTCCGGGCCGACCCCGCCAAGGCCTGCGACGCCAAGGTCATGGTCGACACGAACAGCACGGCCGCCGCCGTACAGGCCCTCGCGAACGACGGCCGCGGGGACTCCGCCGTCACCAAGGCCGTCACGTGGCTGAAGTCGGTCCAGAACGCCGACGGCGGCTGGGGCTACTCCCCCGGCGGGGCCAGCGACGCGAACTCCACCTCCGTCGTCATCGGCGCGCTCGCGGACGCGGGCGTGACCGTGCCGAACCTCCAGAAGGACGGCAAGTCCCCGTACGACGCCCTGCGGAAGCTCGCGCTGCCCTGCGACGGCGGCGCGGACGCGGGCGCCTTCGCCTACCAGCCGGACAAGAAGGGCAGGCTCGCGGCCAACGCGGACGCGACCGCGGCGGCCGTGCTGGGCCTCTCCGGCGAGTCACTGCCCGGCAGCCGACAGGACGACGCCGACGCGCCCGCGACGTGCGAGAAGTCCGGCGACGATCCCTTGCGGGCGGCGGACAACGGCGCCGCGTGGCTCGCCCACGCCATGGCGAGGACCGGCCACCTCACCACCGCACTCCCCGGCGCCAAACCCCAGCCCGACTACGGCAACACGGCCGACGCGATCGTCGCCCTGTCCTCCCTCGGCCTGCACGACCAGGCCGCCAAGCCCCTGCACTGGCTGGAGACCCACTCCAGCTCCTGGGCCACGCAAGGCGGTCCGGCCGCCTACGCCCAGCTCGTCTTCGTGGCGACCACCGCGAAGGGCGCCGACGTCCACGACTTCGGCGGCCAGAACCTCGTCACCCTCCTCGACGCGACGGGCCCGACCCCGAAGTCGATCGACGAGCCGCAGACAGCCGGCCCGAGCGACAAGGCGGCCACCGACGACAACGACGGTTCCCTGAACGCCACTTGGACGATCGCCGGCGGCATCCTCGTCCTCGCCGCGATCATCGCCGCCGTCCTGATCACCCGCGGCCGGAAGCGCGGCCAACAACAGTGACCCGCCGCCTCGTCCTCCTCCTGCCGGCCCTGCTCCTCATCCTCGGCAGCGCGGGCCACGCCCAGGCAGCCGGTTACCGCTACTGGTCCTTCTGGGACCGCACCGGCACCCACTGGACCTACGCCACGCAGGGCCCCTCCACCACCCGCCCGGACGACGGCACCATCCAGGGCTTCCGCTTCGCGGTGAGCGAGGACTCGGCGAACGCGAAGCAACCCCGCCTCACATCACCCGACTTCGCAGCGATCTGCGCCAACTCCCCCGCCACACAAGGCAAGAAGCGCATCGCCCTGATCATCGACTTCGGCACAGGCTCCGACGCCCCCGCCCTCCGCACGGCCTGCGCGACAGTCACCCCCGACGCGACAACAGCAGAGGCGCTGGCCACGGTCGCCAAACCCCTGCGCTACAACACAGCCGCCCTACTGTGCGCAATCGCCGACTACCCGAAACAGGGCTGCGCCGACCAGGTAACCGACCAGAAGAAGACCCCAACACCCCACCACGGCCCGTCAGTCGGCCTCCTGGCAGGAGCAACGGCAGTAGCCCTACTGGCCGCAGCAGCAGTATGGCGAAGCCGACGGCGAAACCATGACTAAAAACCCCGGCACGCGCAACCCCGTCCTTAAGGGGCGCGGGGAACTGCGCGACCAGCCCCCACGGCGCAGCAGCCAAAAACGAACCCCCAACAACACCCTGCACCCAGGAGCTTGGTGGACCTGGTCCCTCGGCCTAGCCACAGCCGCCACCCGAACCACCAACCCCCTCCTCCTAACCCTCCTGATCACCGTCACGGCATACGTAGTAGC
>NZ_JBXVPZ010000137.1:0-21416 GCF_057961495.1 Streptomyces sp. P5F9
AGGGGAGGGCGTCGGCGCGCAGTGCTGGGCCGATGAGGAGGTGTGCCGCGAGGCGGGTGAGTCCGGCGGCGACGGCGGCGAGCAGGAGAAGGGCGAGGGTGCCGGCCTGTAGCACGGGCAAGTCCTGCGCGAGGGCGGCCTGGAGGGTGGTGCGCCCGAGCCCCGGGATGTCGAAGATCTGCTCGACGGCGACGGCCCCACCGGTCAACCCGACGACGAACAAACCCATGTTGGGCAACAGCCCGGGCAGACACCGCCGCACGGCCTGCCGGGCGATCCGTCCTCCGGACAGCCCTCGCGCGGCAGCGGCCCGCACCCACGGCTCCCCGAACGCCCCCGGCAACAAGTCATCGAGCAACCGCCCGAGCACGGCCCCGGCAGGCAACCCCAGCGCAAGCGCCGGCAACACCGTCCAACGCGGCCCGTACCACCCGAGTGCGGGCAGCCACCCGAGCTGCACCCCGACGACGGTGGCGAGCACGGACGCGGTGAGGAACTCGGGGAGCGCGGCGAGTGCGGCGGAGCCGGTTCCGCGCGACCACTCCGCCCTGCGTCGGCCGCTGCGCCGCGTGACGAACTCCCGCAGCACGCCCGGGAGTCCGGGCCCATCGTCGTCCGACCGCCCCACCGCACGCGCACCTCGCCGCACCGTGCGCGCACACACCAGCCCGGCGGTGACGACGGCCACCGCGACCGCCGCGCCCATCAACAGCAGGGACGCGCCCAGGGCTTGGAGCAATCCCGGCATGACCTCGGCGCCGGAGATCCAGGAGCGGCCGGCGTCGCCGCGCGGCAGGCCGGTGAGCCACTGGCCAAGGAGCCGCAACGGGCCGTCGTCGAGGCCGAGTTGGTCTCGGATGGTGGCGAGGACCTCGGGGTCGGGGTCGCGTTCCGCCGAGCGGGCCTTGAGGACGGTGAGGGCCGGGTCGGTGCGGGAGAGCCAGGGCAGCAGGCCCACCGCGCACACGAGGGCGGCCGCGAGGAAGGCGCGCCACAGGAGCGTGGCCGTGCGGTGCGGCATGGGTCAGCGCCGGGTTCCGGGGCCGACGAGGGTGCGCTCGTACGGGTCGAGGAGGACGCCCCGCACCGAGGTGGCGACGCCGGTGACGACCCGTTGGTGGACGAGCGGTACGACGGCGTCGGTGCCCAGGATCTCGGCCTCGGCCGTCATCGCGGCGCTCTGCCGTGCGGAGGTGTCGGCCGTGCCCTCGGCCTTCGCCACGGCCCGGTCGACGTCCTTGTCGCAGAGCAGGGCGAGGTTGTAGCCGCCGTCGCAGGTGTAGTCACTGGCGAGCACGGCCACCGGATCGCTCGTGTCCACCAGGGTGTTGCGGGCGACGACGAACGCGTCGAACTTCCCGGCCAGCGCGTCGCTCTCGATCCGCGCGTACTCGCGGACCTCCAACTCGACCTTGAATCCGGCCTTTTCCAGCTGCTGCTTCAACACCTGGGCGACTTCGGGGAGTTCGGGCCGGTTGTCGTACGTCGCGAGGGTGATGGTCCGCCCACCGGGCGCCATGGGCTCGGCCCGCCCGACCGGTTGTTCGCGCTTGCCCGCTGCCCAGGTGACGGCGGGGCCGTAGATGCCCGTACCCGCGTCGGCGTGACTTTCGTAGACGCCCTTGGCGAGTGCGGAGGTGTCGACGGCCTCGCGGGCGGCGGCGCGGAGCTTCGGGTCCTTGAACGGGCCTGTCCTGGTGTTGAGTTGGAGGCTCGTCGTGCGGGTGGTGGCGGTCTCCCGGCGGGTGCCCGTGTCGAGCGTGGCGGCCTGGGCGACGGGTATCGCCTCCGCGACGTCGACCTGCCCGGTGCGCAGCGCGTTGGTGCGGGCGGTGCCGCCCGCGATGAACCGTGCGTCGATTCCGGAGGCCTGGGCGAGGCCGCCCCAGTAGTCGTCGAAGCGGTCGAGGGTGGCCGCCGTGGAGCCGGTGACCTTCGTCAGTTCGAAGGGACCGGTGGCGGTGCCGACCGGGTCGGCGCGGCCCTTCTCCTCGTACGCCTTCGGTGAGAGGACGGCGAGGGCGGGCCCGGCCAGTCTCAACGGCAGTACGGGATCAGGGGAGTTGGTGGTGATGCGCAGGCGGTCGCCGCCCACGGCTTCGGCGGTGAGGGTGACACCGGAGAGCGCGGCTGGGGCGGGCTTCGCCTCGGCGGCATGGCCGAGGGCGTTTGCCGCGCGGGCCGGGGTGACCTCGGTGCCGTCCTGGAATGTCGCCTCGCGGAGCGTGAACAGCCAGCTGCGGTCGCCCTCCCGCTGCCAGGACCGGGCGAGCGCGGGGGCGGCGGATCCGTTGGCGTCCAGGGAGGTCAGCCCTTCGGTGACGCCGAGACGGCTGAGGATGGTGGCGTCGGCGCCGTACGGGGAGAGGTTCTCGGCGGGCGGGAACGCGAGGGCGACGCGCAGCCGGGAACCGGACTCCTTCGTCGTTTCGCCGCTCTCCTCACCGGCGGAGGCGAAACAACCGGTGAGGAGAGGGGCGAGGGTGAGGGCGAGGAGCAGGCGGGCGGGGCGGGTTCGTCCAGGTCGCATTACGGTCATCGCTCCATCGCCAGTTCGAAGTGCATGATCCCCTGCCCGGCGCCCGGGTCGTCGCGCTCGTCGTGCACGACCTTCCCGAGCGACCGCCAGAAGGCCTCTGCGCCGGGCACGGCGGGGTCGGTGTGCAGATATACGGCGCGGTAGCCGCCGTCGGCCGCGGCGAACGCGAGGAGTTCGGCGACGAGGTGCCGGGCGAGGCCGCGCCGGCGGTGCGCGGGGCGGACGTAGACGCGACGCAGTTGCGCGGTCTCGCCGGAGGGGTAGCGCTCGGCGAGATCGCGCGGGTTCGGCGGGTGGACCGGTCCACGGGAGTCGAGGGCGGCGGTCGCCACGACCGTTCCGTCGTCGGGGTCGAGCGCCACGAGGAGGGTGTGGCGGGCCGGGGCGAGATAGGCGGCGCCCGGGTCGATGATGTCGCCGTGCCAGTGGGGCACGTAGCCGGTGCGGAAGTCGCGGTAGACGGTGTCGAGCATCACGGCACGCGCACCGTCGATATCGCCCGGGCCTGCCGCCCTGATGCAGTAGTCAAGCACTTGCACATCATATGCATTAAGACTCCTAGGCCTTGATCGCCCTTGGACCGTTCCTGGATCGCCCTTGATCCACTCGATTTGACAGCCTCGCGGCCACCCCCTAAAACCTAGCCACATGACATTCATTTTCAAAACCGCGATCGCGGCGGACCGGTAGTGCGCGTCGCGTTCGTCGGCAAGGGCGGCAGCGGCAAGACCACGCTGTCGGCCCTCTTCGCCCGCCATCTGGCCCGCGCCGGCGCCCCCGTGCTCGCCGTCGACGGCGACATCAACCAGCACCTGGCCGAGGCCCTGTCCCCCGACATGCCTCCCGGCACCGAACCGGTCACCGCCCCGCCCCTGGCCGCCCACCTCACCGAGCTCAAGGACTTCCTGCGCGGCACCAACCCCCGCATCGCCTCCCCCGAGGCCATGATCAAGACCACACCACCGGGACGCGGCTCACGCCTTCTGCGCCTGCTCGGCGACGACGAGGTGCACTCCCGGCATGTGGTCCGTGCGGGTGACGTACCGCTGATGGCGACGGGCGAGTTCGAGGAGAGCGACCTCGGGGTGGCCTGCTACCACTCCAAACTCGGCGCGGTGGAGCTGTACTTGAACCACCTCGTCGACGGCCCCGGCGAATACGTCGTCGTCGACATGACGGCCGGCGCCGACGCCTTCGCCTCCGGCCTGTTCACCCGCTTCGACCTGACGTTCCTGGTGGCCGAACCCACCCGCAAGGGCGTCTCCGTGTACCGCCAGTACCGCGACCACGCACGGGAGTTCGGCATCCGCCTCGCCGTGGTCGGCAACAAGGTCACCGGCGAGGACGACCTGCTCTTCCTGAAGGAGGAGGTGGGAGACGACCTCTTGACCCACCTGGTCCACTCCCCCGCCGTCCGTGCCGCCGAACAGGGCCGAGCACAGGGCGAGTTGGAGCCGCACAACGTGCACGCCCTGCGTCTGCTGCGCGAGGCGGTCGACGCCCACCCGAGGGACTGGCCGACCCTGCACCGCCACGCCGTCGACTTCCACCTCCGCAACGCCAACGCCTGGGCGGACAGGGCAACGGGCCTGGACCTCGCGGCCCAGGTGGACCCGGACTACGTACCGGGCCCGACTCCACAACCCTGATCACCACCTGCTCACTGTTCGCCAACCACCAGACAGGACAACCCTTTTCATGTCTCTCGACGTCTCCCCGAAGCTCCTCGCCGAAGCCGAGCACGGTGACATCCGCGAGGCGGACTTCGTGGACACGGTCCGCACGTCCCTCCCGTACGCCTACGACCTCATCGCCGGCCTCGCCACCGAACTCCACGACGGCACCGCCGAGTTCACCGACAACCAGACCCCGCCCCCGTCCGAACAGGAACGCGGCCAGCTGCTGCGGGCCCTGGCCAGCGACGCGATCCGGGGCAGCCTGGAGCGCCACTTCGGCGTGGCCCTGGCCTTCCAGAACTGCCATCGGGTGGCGGCGTTCCGGCCGGGGGCGCTGGACGGCGAGACCTATGCGAAGTTCACGTCGGTGCGGTCCCAAGTGCTGAATCAGTCGCCGGAGTTCAGGGACTGCTGACACGGCGGCCCTGCCGTCGGACCGTCTACTCGATGCCTGCCGCGTCGAGTAGACGGATCAGGTCTCCGCAGGCGTAGACGATGAGTCCGGCCGATATACCGTCGTCGGCAGCCGCAGGCGGGCCCCGACCCGGCGTCGCCCAACCCGCGGTATTTGAACGGACGACGACGCCCGCCCGGGCGGGTGAACGCACCGGGCGGCGAACTCTCGGTCCGGGGGATGGACACGATGGATACGGTCCGTCACGATCAGTCAGGCACAGCGCATTTGGCGTACCGACTTGCATGTGGCATGCCCCGGATCTAGTCGACCGGGGCGATTCTCATTCGGGGGGAACATGCCTGATGACGAGTACGGCTGGTTACAGGACGCCGTGGCGGATTTCGGTCGGGAGTGCCGACGGAAACTGTCCGGCGGAGGCGGCCAGGAGTCGGCCATACGTGCTCCACTTGAGGCGTTGCTGAAGACCGTGGGCGGGCGTCACCAGTTCCACGATGTGACCTGGCACGACGAATTCCGTCTCTCCGACCTGGGGGTACGTCCCGACTACGCGGTGCGCGCGAACAATGACATCACGGGCTACATCGAACTGAAGAAGCCCGGGCTGTCCGTGGACCCGGAGACGTTTTCCCGGCGCAACCGCGAGCAATGGGAGAAGCTCCGGGATCTGCCCAATCTCCTCTACTCGAACGGGACCGAGTGGCGATTGTTCCGCCACGGCGAGCAGGTCGGGGACACCGTCTTCTTCCGAGGCGCGCTCAACAGCGCGGGGGAGCGGCTCTCTCTCGACAACCCCATCGCGTTCGACGCCCTGTTGAAACAGTTCCTGCGTTGGGGCCCTCCACGGATCGCGCAGGTCTCGCGCCTCGTTCAGCACATCGCACCGCTGTGCCGACTGCTGCGTGCCACTGTTCTGGAGCAACTCAGCTTCGAGGCACGGTCTTCGGCACCCGATGACGACGTACGGGCCCGCCCGTTCACCGGCCTCAGGAACGACTGGCGGCGAGCACTCTTCCCGACTGCCGACGACGCAACGTTCGCCGACGGATACGCCCAGAGCATCACTTTCGCCCTCTTGCTGGCCCACACCGAGCGCATCCCGCTGGAGCCCAACTCTTTCCACGAGATCGGCCGTCGCCTCGACGCCGACCACGCCCTCATCGGCAAGGCACTCCAACTGCTCACGGACAACATCAACGAACGCTTCACCGTTACGCTCGACTTGTTGACCCGCAGTATCGCGAAGGTGGACTGGGAAGTCATTCGAGCGGGAAACCGGGATGCGTACCTCCACCTCTACGAGCACTTCCTCACGGTCTACGACCCGGCGCTGCGCCAGCAGAGCGGTTCGTACTACACGCCTCACGAGATCGTGGAGGAGATGGTCCGTCTCACCGAGGACGTCGTGCGCAGCCGACTCGGCCAGGAGGACGGATTCGGCGCGGACGAGGTGAAGATCATCGATCCCGCCATGGGTACCGGCACCTTCCTCCACACCATCATCGAGCGGGTCGCCGACCAGGCGACTCGGCGCCATGGGCCTGCGATGGCCCGCGACGCCATCTCCCGGCTCGCCACCAGACTGTTCGGGTTCGAGCTCCAGATGGGCCCCTTCGCGGTCGCCGAGCTCCGCGCGTCCGACCTGCTCAAGCGATACGGGGCACCACTTCCCCAGGACGGCCTGAGCTTCTTCGTCACGGACACCCTGGACAACCCCTTCGTGGAGGAGGAGTACCTGGCCTCCACTTACGACGCCCTCGCCGACTCCCGCCGACGGGCCAACCGCATCAAGGCGCGCACACCCGTGACCGCCGTGGTCACCAACCCTCCCTACGACGACAAGGCGGAAGACCGCGGCGGCTGGGTGGAGAAGCGCCCGACCGGCCAGGAACCTGGAAGGTCTTCGACGCCCATCCCGAGGACCGGCACGGCGTGGTCTGCCTGATCACCCCGTCGGGTTGGTCCACCGGACCCGGAGGTCGCGGTATGCGCGACTACCTACGCCGTACCTGTGACGAAGGATGGATCATCAACCTGTCACCCGAGGGGCTACGGGCCCCGGTGCCCAACCGGGTCTTCCCAGGCGTCGCCCAGCCCCTGGCGATCCACATCTTCATACGCAGGGCGGACGCGGTACGTGGACCGAGGCATCAGGCCCTCGTCCACTACCGAGAGGTGACAGGACGACGGGCAGACAAGTTCCGTCAGATCAAGGACGTCCGCCTGGACGACGAGGGCTGGCGCGACACTCATGCGGAGAGCCCTCGTCCGTTCACACCGGCCACGCACTCGGGTTGGGACGCGTTCCCGGAACTGGCCGACCTGTTTCCCTGGGGCAGCCCTGGATCGAAGGCGAACCGCTCCTGGGTCAGCTCCCCCTCTGCCGAGACCCTACGGCGCCGATGGGCCCGGATGGTCCGGGAAACCGACCTCGTAGAAAAGTCCAAGCTGTTCAAGGAGACAGACGATCGGACATTGGGACACAAGAGGGAACCTCTACCCGGGTATGTCCTCTCCACGCTCCCCATCGGCCAGGAGACTGCCACCACACCCGACCTCATACGCATCGGACTGCGCAGCTTCGATCGTCAGTACCTGATAGCCGACAGTCGCGTCCTCGACCGCCCCCGGCCTGATCTATGGGCCTCACTCCAGTCGGGCCAAATCTTCCTCAACCAGCAGTCGTCCCACGCCATCGACTCCGGGCCCGCGGTGGCGGCGACCCATCTGCTCCCCGACACACACCACTTCAACGGCCGGGGCGGCCGGGTCCTACCGATCCTTCATCCGGACGGTTCCGCGAACACTCCCGCCGGGCTCCTGCCGTATCTCGCCCGCGTCCTGGATGTGGAGCGTGTCACCGTCCAGGACCTCGCGGCGTACGCGGTTGCCGTCGCCGGCCACCGGGCTTTCACCGAGCATTTCACCGAAGATCTGCTCACCCCGGGCGTACGCCTCCCCCTCACACGGGAACGCGAACTTTGGGAGCGAGGGGTCACTCTCGGCCGCACCGTCCTCTGGGTCTCAACGTACGGCGAGCGCGGTGCGGCTCCGTCACCCGCACGGCCTCGGAATGTCGAGTTCGCCCCTGGGGACGAGCGGCAGGTGAGGTATCTGAGCCACATTGGTAGGGACCTGCCCGCCCGGATGCGCTACGACGTCGAGGCACAGACCCTGTACGTCGGCAGGGCAGCCTTCGCACCGGTGCCCGAGGCCGTCTGGAGTTACGACGTCGGCGGTATGGGTGTCGTGAACAAGTGGTTCGGCTATCGCAAGGCCTCTCCCACCAGCAAAAAGACCAGCCCGCTGGACGACATCCACGTCGAGAACTGGCCGCAGGAGTGGACGTCCGAACTGATCGAGCTGCTCTCGGTCCTGCGCCGTCTCACCGATCTGGCACCCGCGCAGAGCGAACTGCTCACAGACGTTCTCGCCGGCGACGTGGTGACCGTCACCGATCTGACTACGGCCGGAGTTCTTCCCGTCCCACCTGGAGCGCGGAAGGCTCGGCACCATCAGGAAGGGACACTGTTCGCCCCGGGGTCCGACCATGTCTGACGCCTCCGCGCCTCTCAGTCTTCCCTGGCCGCCTCGGCGAGCGCCTCTCCGAGCGAGATGCTTCCCTGCGCCAGCTCTCGAACCGTACGAGCCAGCCGCGGAGCCGTATCCTGCATCGCCTCGGCGAGCCGGGTCACGGCGGCCAGTCGCTCCTCGGCGGCCTCATGACCAGCTCGGTGGTGCACGGCCGAGCCCAGAGCAGTCAGGACCAAAGTTCCGCCCTCTATGGCAATGAGCCCGAGGAAGACCAGCTCCGGCACCTCGGACTGAGCCTCTTCCGGATCCAACTCCCTTACGATCCACTCCTGTTGGGACGCTTCGTCGTTCGCGGGATCAGGCAGGGATCGGAGCGACGCTTCGGCCAGAATCCGGTATTGGGAACTGGTCAGCTCGAAATGCGGAAGCGGCATGGCCACATGCCTAGCACACCGCCCACTCCGACTCTCCACAGCCGCGCGGTCCGAACCAAAACACCCTCATCCAGGGGAGTTTGGCTCACCTCAGGAAGGCTTCGACGAGCGTGACAAACCGTCCAGCGTCGTCCAGCCACGGCATATGTCCGGCGCCGGACTGAACCACCAACTTCGCGTTCGGGAACAGTCCCGCGTACTCCGCCATCGCGCGCGGCGGAGCGGAGATATCGAACTCTCCGGCGAGGACGAGCACCGGGAATGTGAACGCGGCCATCGTCGCGCGGGTGCCGGCCGGGGCGAAGGCGCCTTCGGCGGCGTAGACGGCTGCGGCCTCCGCGTTCTTCTCCTTCGCGTCGGCCTCCTCGAAGGCACGCGCCGTCTCGTCCCAACGGGCGTGCGCGAAGGGCGAGATGGCCTCCCACGAGTCGGGCGTGGCCCGGCCGGTGGTGATCTCCTGCAGGGCGGCGAACGCGGGGCCGAACCACGGTTCGGACCCGCGCAGCCGCGCCACCTGGAGCCGGTCCTCGGCCGAGATCCCGATGCCGACCGCGTAGGCGCTGGGGGTGACCAGTGTCAGTCGGGCCAGGCGGTCCGGGTGCCGGGCCGCGTACAGCGCGGCCAGGTTCGCACCGGCCGAGTGGGCGAGCAGGTCGAACCGGTCAAGGCCCAGATGCTCGCGCAATGCCTCGACATCGCCCACGAGACGGTCGCAGCGGTACGACGCCGGGTCCCGTGGCACCTCCGACGCGCCCGTGCCCCGTAGGTCCAACCGGATCAGACGGCGGTGAGCGGTCAGTCCGCCGAGGGTGCCGAGGTAGGCCGAGTCGCGCATCGGTCCGCCGGGGAGGCAGATCAGAGGCGGGCCGTCGCCGGAGGCGTGATACGCGAGGCGGGTTCCGTCGGGTGCGGCGAAGGTCGGCATGGCCGTGAGCGTGTCAGGGGACCCGGCGTGCGGCAACCGGATTGCCGCCCGGCGAACCCCCTCCCCCTTTGAAGGAGTAGAGCGATTGACTTGCTCTCCCTGCTGAAGCAGGGAGATTCCGGCCATCCGGTCCGGTGCTCTGCCGCCTACGCGGTACGGGCTCCGGACCGGATTCCGTGGCTTCCTGCTTCTTCGCGCCGCGCCGGAACCGAGGGTTCTGGTCTTACCTGCGCTCGACAGGCTGTCGCCGCCAGTCCGGCGGCCTGTTTGACGTTCTTCGCGGCATTGTGGTCACGGTCATGGACGGTGCCGCACGCACTGCACGTCCAGGTGCGTACGCGCAGGGGTTTGGGGCCGTCCTTGACACCGCAGCTTGAGCACACCTGGCTGGTCGGCTCGAACCGACCGATCTTCACGAAGGTGCGCCCGTACCCCTGCGCCTTGTACTCCAGCATCGCCAGGAATGAAGCCCATCCGGCGTCGCGGACCGCCTTGCCGAGCCGGGTGCGCGCGAGCCCCTTGACCGCCAGGTCCTCCACGCCGATCCCTTGGTTCTCGCGGATCAGCTTCGTGGAGAGCTGGTGGTGGAACTCGCGGCGGGCATCAGCCACCTGCGCGTGAGCGCGAGCAACTTTCAGGCGGGCCTTCTCCCGGTTCCTGCTGCCCTTCTGCTTGCGGGACAGTTCTTTCTGGGCCTTCTTCAGCTTTTTCTCGGCCCGGCGCAGAAACCGCGGGCTGTCGATCTTCGTCCCGTCGGACAGGACCGCGAAATGGGTCAGCCCCAGATCGATGCCGATACTGGGCAGGTCCTCCGGGTCGGGCATCCGCGCCAGATCGGAGTCCGGGTCGGTTTCGATCACGAAGGAGGCGAAGTACCGGCCCGCCGCGTCCCGGACGACGGTCACACTGGAGGGGACCGACGGCAGGGTGCGCGACCAGCGCACCCTCAACTCGCCGACCTTCGGCAGGAGCAGTCGCCCCGCCTCGGTGATCTTCCAGCGGGCGTTCGCGGTGAACCGGATCGCCTGCCGGGCCTCCCGCTTCGACTTGAAACGCGGCGCCCCCACCCGCGCCCCCTTACGGGCACCCTTGAGGGAAGCAAAGAAGTTGGTGTAGGCGCGCTCGACATCCCGCAGCGCCTGCTGCAACACCACCGCCGACACCTCCGACAGCCAGGCCCGCCCCGGCGTGGACTTCGCCTCAGTGATCAACGCCTTCGACAGCACGGCCGCGCCCGGATACGGGGCGCCCTCCCGCCGGGCCCGCTCCCGGGCCGCGACCGCATCGTTGTACACCACCCGCGCACACCCGAACGCCCGCGCCAGCGCAGCGCGCTGACCAGGACCCGGGTCGAGACGGAAGGCATACCGAAGCTGCATGATCCGGACGCTAACACCCACCACCGACACTCCGAACCCGATCGGACGAACCCGGATCTGCCGTAACGATTCGGCGACCCGGATGGAGCGTTTACCCGCTCCGCCGGGATGCTTCCGCGCCGCTCCACACTGCGATCACTTGATCCGCTTCACCATCGGCCTGAAGTTCGATGTGCCGCGGATGAATCCGGATAGCGGCCCGTCACCTCCTGCGGGTACCCGCTTGTGGTGATTGAGCCGCCGGTGCCAGCCGTCTTCGTGCAGAAGGGGGTCCAGTCGGTGCCGTTCTTGGAGACCTCCAGGACGTATCTCTTCTCTCGCCGTAGGCGACCTCCCAGTCGAGGGTGACGAGGTCGATGCGGAGGGTGGCGCCAAGGTCCGATCTCCTTGAAAGAGGTGACGAAGTAAGCGATAAGGCATCTATCAAATTGACGTATACATGACACAACTGGAGCTAATGATGCCCCGGTGGGTGCGGGCTCCCCCGCCCGCGCCCACCGGGGCGGCCTTGCTCAGGCCGCGCGCCGGGCCCGGCTGCGGTGGTCGCGGATGATGTCCGCGTACCGGCGGCCGGAGCCCTTGATCGTGCGGACCTGGGTCTCGTAGTCCACGTGGACCAGTCCAAAGCGCTTGTCGTAGCCGTACGCCCACTCGAAGTTGTCGAGCAGCGACCAGGCGAAGTAGCCGGCCAGCGGGGCGCCCTTGCGGGCCGCCGAGGCGCAGGCGGCGAGGTGCTGGACCAGGTAGTCCTGACGTTCCGGGTCGTCGACGGTGCCGTCGGGGCGTACGACGTCGGGGAACGAGGAGCCGTTCTCGGTGACGTAGATCCTGCGGGGGTCGTACTCCTCGGTGAGGCGGAGCAGCAGGGTCTCGATGCCCGACGCGTCGATCTCCCAGTCCATGCCGGTGCGCGGGACGCCGAGGCGGCGTACGGCGCGGGTGTAGGGGGCGGGGCCGTCGGGGGCGTCGGCGACGGTCGCCGGGAAGTAGTAGTTCAGGCCGAGCCAGTCGAGCGGGGCGGCGATGGTCGCCAAGTCGCCCGGCTGTTCCGGGAGTTCGACACCGTACGTGTCGACCATGTCGGCCGGGAAGCCTCGGCCGTGGGTCGGGTCGAGCCACCAGCGGTTGACGTGGCCGTCCTGTCGGCGGGCTGCCTGGACGTCCTCGTCGCGGTCGCTCGCGGGGTACACCGTGGAGAGGTTGTTGACGATGCCGACCTGGGCGTCGGGGGCGGCGGCGCGGATCGCCTGGGCGGCGAGGCCGTGGCCGAGCAGCAGGTGGTACGAGGCGCGGACGGCGGCCGTTAGATCGGTCCAACCCGGGGCCATCTTGCCTTCGAGGTGGCCGATCCAGGCCGAGCAGGAGGGCTCGTTGAGGGTCGTCCAGTGGGTGACGCGGTCGCCGAGGCGTTCGGCCATGACGGAGGCGTACGCGGCGAAGTGCTCGGCGGTCGCGCGCTCGGGCCAGCCGCCGCGGTCCTGGAGCGCCTGGGGCAGGTCCCAGTGGTAGAGGGTGACGGAGGGGGTGATGCCCGCCTCCAGGAGTCCGTCCACCAACTCGTCGTAGAACGCGAGGCCCTTGGGGTTGGTCGGGCCGTCGCCGCCGGGGATGACGCGGGGCCAGGCGATCGACAACCGGTAGGCGTTGGCGCCGAGTTGACGCATCAGGCCGAGGTCCTCGCGCCAGCGGTGGTAGTGGTCGCAGGCGACGTCGCCGTTGTCGTTGTTCGCGATCTTTCCGGGAGTGTGCGAGAACGTGTCCCAGATCGACGGCGCACGTCCGTCCTCGGCGACGGCTCCCTCGATCTGGTACGCCGCGGTGGCCGTGCCCCACAGGAAGTCGTGCGGGAGTGCGGCGAAGTCGATGGTCACTGAAGTCCCTTTACGGTCAGCGGAGTTGGTCGGGTCGGTCACTTGACGGCGCCCGCCGTCAGCCCGGCGACGAGATAGCGCTGCAGCAGCAGGAAGCCGGCGACCACGGGCACGCTGACGACCAGCGAGGCGGCCATGATCTGGTTCCAGTACACGTCGTTGAGCGTGGAGTAGCCCTGGAGTCCGACGGCGAGCGTGCGGGTCGCGTCGTTGGTCATGACGGAGGCGAAGAGGACTTCTCCCCACGCGGTCATGAAGGCGTAGACGGCGACCGCGACGATGCCGGGGATCGCGGCCGGTACGACGACACGCAGCAGTGCGCCGAGCGGTCCGCACCCGTCGACCAGCGCCGCTTCGTCCAAGTCCCTTGGCACGGAGTCGAAGTAGCCGATCAGCATCCAGATGGAGAACGGGAGCGAGAACGTCAGATACGTCAGGATCAGGCCGCCGCGCGAGCCGAACAGGGCGATGCCCGTGGCGTTGCCGATGTTGACGTAGAGGAGGAACAGCGGGAGGAGGAAGAGGATGCCCGGGAACATCTGCGTCGACAGGACGGTGACCGTGAAGACCCGCTTGCCGCGGAACTCGTAGCGGCTGACGGCGTACGCGGCGAAGACCGCGATCACCACCGAGCAGACCGTCGCGGCGACGGACACGATCAGCGAGTTCATGAAGTACTTCGCGAGCGGGACCGTCGACCAGATGTCGATGTACGGGCGGATCGTGAGGCCGCTCGGCAGCCAGCGGAACTTGCCCGTGACGTCCGAGAGCGGTTTCAGGGAGCTGGAGAGCATGACGTACACCGGCACCAGGACGAAGCCGGCGAGCAGGGTGAGGAAGATCCGCCGCGACCAGATGAAGGAGCGGGGCGGGGCCATCGGCGAACGGGAGAGAGAGGAACTAGACATCGGCCGACCTCCGTCCGCGTGAAGTGAGCACCAGGTACACGCCGGTGACGACGAGCAGGAACAGGAGCAGCAGGACCGACATCGCGGAGCCGGTGCCGAAGTTCCAGGTGACGAACGAGGCTTGGTAGATGTGCACCGAGATGAGGTCCGCGGCCTCGGGTGCCGACCTGCCGAACAGGACGTACGGCGTGTTGAAGTCGTTGAACGTCCACAGGAACAGGACGAGCACCAGCACCTGGTTGACGGGGCGCAGCGACGGCAGGGTGATGCGGCGGATCTGCTGCAGCATGCCGGCGCCGTCGATCGACGCGGCCTCGTACAGTTCCTTGGGGATGTTCTGCAGGCCGGCCATGACGATGAGGAAGGCGAACGGCCAGCCCTTCCACACGTGCACGATCAGCAGGGCGTAGAAGCTGTTGTCGCCGATCAGCCAGAACGACGGCTTGCCGGTGATGTGCAGCTGGTCGTGCAGGACGTGGTTCACGAGGCCGTTGTCGTGCTGGAACATGAAGACCCAGGTGATGACGGCCGCGTAGACCGGCAGCGCGTACGGGATCAGAAAGAGCGCTCTCAGGAAACCCCGGCCGCGGAAGTTGTCCTGCATGTAGAGCGCGGTGACCGTGCCGAGCAGCCAGCAGAAGGCGACGGACAGCAGGGTGAAGCCGACGGTGACGAAGAAGGAGTGGAGCAGCGCCTTGCCGACGGGGGCGCTGAAGTCCACCGAGACCTTGTAGTTGCCGAAACCGGTCCAGGGCGCGGTGCCCCAGTCGCGGATGTAGAACTGGGTGAGCTCCTTGAAGCTCATGACGATGCCGATGACCATCGGCACCAGGTGGACCAGGAGTTCGAGGATCAGGGCGGGCAGGAGCAGCAGATACGGCAGTCCGATCCGGCGGATCCGGTCGGTACGGCGGCGGCGCGGCCCGGGGGCCGCCGTGGCGGAAGGGGTCTTCCGCTCGGCGGCCTCCGGGGTGACAGTGCTCGTCACAGTCGCACTCACTTCGCCGGCATCTGCTGCTGAGCCTTTTCGAGCTCCGCCTTGACCGACGCGGTCGTCACCGCACGTCCCGCGGCGGCGTCGGCGAACAGGTCCTTGACGGCCGTGCCGACCGCCGTCTCGAACTGCGACTCGTCGGCGACCTGCGGGAGCGCGGCGGCGCTCTTGGCGAGGGTGTCCTTGAGGACGGCGTTCGCGGGGGTGTTGAACGCGGTGTCCTCCTGCGCGGTCTTCACCGGCGGGATGGAGCTGTACGCCGTGTTGAGGATCTTCTGCTCGGCGTCGCTCGTCATGAACTTCACGAACTTGGTGGAACCGTCCAAGTTGTCCGTGTTCTTGAAGACGGCGAGGTTGATGCCGGCCACCATCGAGTTGGTCTGCGCGCCGGTGCCCGGGGTGCCGGACTGCACGGGTATCGGGGCGATGCCGTACGAACTCTCGCTCATTCCTTGGGACTTGAGGTTGGCGGACGCCGACTGCCACATCAGCATCGCCGTCTTGCCCTTGGCGAAGTCGCTGACGGACTGGTTCTGCGCGTACTCGGCGTTGCCGACCGGGATGACCTTGTCCTTGGCCATCAGGTCGACGTACTGCTTGACCGCGGCCACCACGCCGTCGTTGGTGAAGTCGGCCTTGCCGTCGGCGGTGAAGAAGTCGGCGCCGTGCTGCTTGGCGAAGACGAAGGTGTGGTGGATGTTCTCGGAGACGTTGGCACCCTCGGCACCGAGCGCCTGCTTGCCCTTCGCCTCTATCTTCTTTCCGTCGGCGACCAACTCGGCCCAGGTGGCGGGAGGTTGGGAGATGCCGGCGTCGGCGAAGATCTGCTTGTTGTAGTAGAGCGCGTACGCCATCGAGTACAGCGGGACGGCGGCGGGGTCCTTGCCGGTGGCGCCGGTGGAGCCGAGCGCGGAGTCGACGAAGCGGTCCTTGCCGCCGATCTTCGCGAAGTTGGCCGCGCTCCACGGCAGGAAGGCTCCGGTGGCCTGCAGCGAGGCGCTCCAGGTGTTGCCGATGTTCAGGACGTCGGGGCCCTGGCCGGACGTCGTCGCCGTGAGGATGCGGTTGAGCAGGTCGGACCAGGGCACGACCTCCAGCTTCACCGTGATGCCGGTCTGCTTCTTGAACTTGTCGAGCTCGGGCTGGAGGACCTTCTTGTCGATCGCGATGCTGGCGCCCTGGTTGGAGGCCCAGTAGGTGAGCGTCTTGGGCGAGTCGTTGGATCCCCCACCCGTGGACGAACCGCCTCCGCAGGCCGTGGCCGCAAGGGCGAGTGACATGGTGACGGCGCCTACGGCCGCGGCTCGGATGCTGCGCATACTCCGGGTGTCCCTTCAGGGAATGCACTCACGACTTAATTTAGGACGTGAGTTAAACCTCGGAAGCCAGGGGCGTCAAGAGTTTGGACGCCACTCGTCGAACTCGGTCGTACCTCTTGACGACCACGTTCACGGACCTGAAGCATTCCCCCGCGAGAGAGCGCTCCCAACCCCACCGGCGTTCATTTCATGAACAAGGAGAGCCGCGACATGTCCTCAGTTCGACGCAGAACCGTTCTCGGCGCAGCCGCCGCCGCTTCCGCACTGGCCGGCCTGCCCACAGCCGCCTCCGCCGCCCCCTCCACCCCCACCGCGGTGACACCGCGCGCGCTGCCCGGCGGCGGCGACCTCGGCCCCAACGTCATCGTCTTCGACCCGTCCACCGCCGGCATCCAGGCCAAGCTGGACCAGATCTTCGCCCAGCAGGAGACGGCCCAGTTCGGCACAGGCCGCTATCAACTGCTGTTCAAACCAGGCACGTACAGCGGGCTCAACGCCCAACTCGGCTTCTACACCTCGATCTCCGGCCTCGGCCTCTCCCCCGACGACACCACGATCAACGGTGACATCACGGTCGACGCCGGCTGGTTCAACGGCAACGCCACGCAGAACTTCTGGCGTTCGGCGGAGAACCTCGCGCTGGTCCCGGTCAGCGGTACGAACAGGTGGGCCGTGGCTCAGGCGGCCCCCTTCCGTCGGATGCACGTGCGCGGCAGCCTCAACCTCTCCCCGAACGGCTACGGTTGGGCGAGCGGCGGCTACATCGCCGACAGCCGGATCGACGGCCAGGTCCAGCCGTACTCGCAGCAGCAGTGGTACACCCGGGACAGTGTGATCGGCAGCTGGCTCAACGGCGTCTGGAACATGGTCTTTTCAGGCGTGCAGGGCGCACCGGCACAGGGCTTCCCGAACCCGGTGTACACCACGCTGGCCACGACCCCGGTCTCCCGCGAGAAGCCCTTCCTGTACCTGAACGGCACCGAGTACCGCGTCTTCCTCCCCGAGAAGCGCACCAACGCGAGCGGCGTGACCTGGGGCAACGGCACACCGCGCGGCACCTCCCTGTCCCTGTCCCAGTTCTACGTCGCGAAGCCGGGCGTCACGGCGGCCACCCTCAACCAGGCGCTCACGCAGGGACTTCACCTCCTGCTGACCCCGGGGATCTACCACCTGGACCAGCCGATCCAGGTGAACCGCGCCAACACCGTTGTCCTGGGCCTGGGTTACGCAACGCTGGTGCCGGACAACGGAGTTACGGCCCTGAAGACCGCCGACGTCGACGGCGTACGCCTGGCCGGTTTCCTGATCGACGCGGGCACGGTCAACTCGAACACCCTGCTGGAAGTTGGCCCGTCAGGCACGACGACGGACCACTCCGCCAACCCCACCACCGTCCAGGACGTGTTCGTCCGGATCGGCGGCGCGGGCGCGGGCAAGGCCACCACCAGCATGGTCATCAACAACCGCCACACCATCGTCGACCACACCTGGCTCTGGCGCGCCGACCACGGCACGGGCATCGGCTGGGACACCAACCGCGCCGACTACGGCCTCGTCGTCAACGGCGCCGACGTACTGACCACCGGGCTGTTCGTCGAGCACTTCAACAAGTACGACGTCCAGTGGAACGGCGAGCGTGGCCGCACGATCTTCTTCCAGAACGAGAAGGCGTACGACGCCCCGAACCAGGCGGCCATCCAGAACGGCTCGATCAAGGGGTACGCCGCCTACAAGGTCGGCGACAACGTGACCGTGCACGAGGGCTGGGGCCTGGGCAGTTACTGCTACTACAACGTCGCCCCGACGATCGTGCAGCACAACGGGTTCGCGGCGCCGAACCGTTCGGGCGTGAAGTTCCACGACCTGCTGGTCGTCTCGCTCGGCGGCCAGGGCCAGTACGAGCACGTCATCAACGAGACGGGCGCGCCGACTTCGGGCACGTCGACCGTGCCGTCGACGGTGGTCTCGTACCCCTGAGACTCCGGGGGTCGCCGGGATCCCAGGTATCCCTGAGATCCCGGGACTGCCAAAGACCCCCGAAGTCCCTCAGTACGTGGCGGGTGCGGGGCCGAAGCTCCCCCTTCGGTCCGCACCCGCCACCGTCACCGGACGGTCACCGCGCCCGGCGCGGGCGCGTACCCCGTCGGCCGGGCCGTGAACGTCCCCCGGCCCTGGGTCCGGCTGCGCAACCGCGTTGCGTAGCCGAAGAGTTCGGCCAGGGGCACGGTCGCCGTGACGATCGCCGAGCCCGTACGGGTCGTCGAGCCGGTGACGCGGCCGCGCCGGGCGGCCAGGTCGCCGAGCACGCCGCCGACCGCGTCCTCGGGCACCGTGACGGTGACCTCGACGACCGGTTCGAGGAGGACCGTCGTGCAGGCGCGCAGGGCTTCGCGGAGGCCGAGGCGGCCGGCCGTGCGGAACGCCTGCTCCGAGGAGTCCTTCACATGGGTCGCCCCGTCGGTCAGCGTGACCCGCAGCCCGGTCACCGGGAAGCCGCCGATCGGCCCCTCGGTGAGGGCGTCACGGCACCCGGCCTCCACCGAGCGGACGTACTCCTGCGGCACCCGCCCGCCGACGACCGCCGAGCGGAACTCGAAGCCGGGGCCGTCGAGCGGCTCGACGTCGAACACGATGTGCGCGAACTGCCCTGATCCTCCGTCCTGTTTGACGTGCCGGTAGACCCGGCCGGTCACTCCGCGCACGACCGTCTCCCGGTAAGCGACCCTGGGGCGGCCGACGTTGACGTCCACACCCGTGGTCTGGCGGATCTTCTCCACCGCGACCTCCAGGTGCAGTTCGCCCATGCCGGACAGGACCGTCTGGCCGGTCTCGGCGTCGGTGCGGACGGCCAACGACGGGTCCTCCTGTGCCAGTCGGGCCAGTGCCGAGGCCAGTCGGCCGGTGTCGGTGCTGCTGCGCGCCTCGACCGCGACGGAGACCACCGGCTCGGCGACCGTGGGCGGTTCCAGGACGAGCGGGGCGTCCGGCGCGCACAGGGTCGAGCCGGCGCGGGCGGACTTCAGTCCCACCACGGCGACGATGTCCCCGGCGACCGCCCGGTCCAGCCGCTCGTGCCGGTCGGCCTGCACCCGCAGGATGCGCCCGATCCGCTCGGTGCGCCGCGCGCCCGGGTCCCACACGGTGTCTCCCTTCTCGATCGTGCCCGAATAGATCCGCAGATACGTCAGCCGCCCGGTCGCGGTCGCACTCACCTTGAACGCCAGTGCGGCGAACGGCAGTTGAGGATCTGCCGCCCGCTCCTGCTCGGCGCCGGAGTCGTCCGTCCCCCGTACCGCCGGAACGTCCGACGGCGACGGCAGGTACGCGACTACGGCGTCCAGCAGTGGCTCGATGCCGCGGTTGCGGTAGGCCGAGCCGCACAGCACGACCACACCGTCGCCGGTGCGGGTGAGGTCGCGAAGGGCCGCGCTCAACGTCCCGGCGGACAGGGCCGAGCCGTCGTAGAACTCCTCCAGCGCACCCGCATGCAGTTCCGCCACGGCTTCCTCCAGCAGCCGTCTGCGCCGCCGCGCCTCCTCCAACAGGCCGTCGGGGACCGGGACTTCCTCAGGCGTGTCGCTGCCGTCGGTCCACACCAGGGCACGCATCCGGAGCAGATCGACGACGCCGGTGAAGCCGTCCTCCGTGCCGATCGGCAACTGCACCACCAGCGGCGCCGTATGGAGCCGTTCGCGGATCGAGGCGACGGCCGTGTCGAGGTCGGCGCCCGCGCGGTCCAGCTTGTTGACGAAGGCGATGCGCGGCACGCCGTACCGGTCGGCCTGGCGCCACACCGACTCGCTCTGCGGCTCGACGCCCGCGACGGCGTCGAACACCGCGATGGCGCCGTCGAGGACGCGCAGGGACCGTTCCACCTCGTCGGCGAAGTCGACATGGCCCGGGGTGTCGATCAGGTTGACGCGGTGACCGTCCCAGGCGCAGGTGACGGCAGCGGCGAAGATGGTGATCCCACGGTCGCGCTCCTGGGGGTCGAAGTCGGTGACGGTCGTGCCGTCGTGGACCTCACCGCGCTTGTGGGTGGTGCCGGTGAGGTAGAGGAACCGCTCGGTGACGGTCGTCTTGCCGGCGTCGACATGGGCGAGGATGCCCAGGTTGCGGACGGCGGAGAGCGGGGTGGTGAGAGGGCGTTCGGTGCGCACGGCCCGTGGCCTTTCGAAAGTGTTTCCGTGCAGGGCGGCGCAATTCCCGTGCGGGAGAGGTGAATTGACGGATCGTCAAAAAGCTGTCACGTCACGGGCATCCGGTACCGGCCGCGCAGCGGGCACCGGACGGCCGGAGACACGAGGATCACCTCGTACCGGGAGGGAGGAACGACGACAGCGGTGCGGTAACGCACGGCCGGGCTCCCCTCACTCGTCAACGGATGTGGCGAGTGTAGGGAAACCCGGGGTGTGGAGCACGGGATTTATCGGATGTGGGTCAGGTGCAGGTGGGGACGCCGTCCAGCCAGGCGGGGCCCTGGATGTAGATGTTGGTCATCCAGGCCTTGTAGTCGGGCAGATAGGCCCAGGCGTCGTTGGTGTAGCCGTCGGAGGTGACGGTCTCCGCGTGCTTCTGGCACTCGACGCGGATGCTGGTCGCATCGGGGAAGGCGTAGACGCGCGTGGCGCTGACCGAGGGTGCTGTCTTCGTCCAGACGCCGGTGCCCCAGGTCCGGAAGACATGCCCGGTCACCGCACCGGTGTTGACGCGGACGGCCCCGAAGTAGTCGCCGCCCAGGCGGACATCACTGACCATCAGATGCGTGCCGGACTGCCTGGCCTCGACCATCTTGCCCGCGCCGATGTAGATCGCGATGTGGTGCAGGTCTGCCGAGTCGCCGTAGGCGAGCAGGTCGCCGGGGAGCAGCGGGGCCTCGCCCTGGGCCGCGGTGAAGCGGGCGGCGGCGCGGGTCGTGTAGTACTGACGGCTCGCGTCGCCGTTGAGGATGTCGGAGCCGGCGGCCTGCGCGTAGGCGTAGCGGACGAGACCCGAGCAGTCGAAGCCGACCCGCTCGCTGTCGTGCCTGCTGGCCTCGTCCTGGCCGTCGTACTGGCCCAAGGTGGCGCCCGGTTGGTCGCCGTGGCCGCCGCTCCACGTGTACCAGGTGCCCGCGTCGACCTGGGCGCAGGCGGCGGCGATCGCGCTCTGTGCGGCGGCCGAGGCGCCGGGGGCGAGGACACCGCAGCTGCTCGCGGCCGGGGCGGCACCGGCCGCCGGCGCCCAGAGCAGGAAGGCGAAGAGCCCGATGAGTGTGCCGATGATTCCGGTCCGCCGGAGCATGCCGGGACCCCCGTTTCCTGTGGTCCGAAACTGGTCGTGCACCAGCCTGCCGACCCCGGCCCGGCCGGTCGAGGACCCGGCGTCACCCCGCCCCGAAGGGCAACGGGAAACCCTGGGGAAACCCTGTCTCTTATACACA
>NZ_JBXVPZ010000138.1:0-21408 GCF_057961495.1 Streptomyces sp. P5F9
GGGACGGGCGGGGCGTACGGCCCGGAGGCAACGTGCAGGAGACGGCTCACGCGTCCACCACCTCCGTCCGCTCCGCCGACTCCGACTTCTTGTCGACCCGCGCTCGCACGACCTCGTACTCCGTGAGGTCGACCCGCCTTGTGGCCTTGCGGAATTCGGCTGTCGTGCCGGGCCAGATGGTGGTGTTGAGACCGGAGGCGTCCATGTACCAGCTCGTGCAGCCGCCCGTGTTCCACACCGTGCGCTTCATCCGTTCCTGCACGCGCCGGTTCCACGCGCTCACCGCGCCCGGCCGGGCGTCGAGGGCGACGCGGCCGCCCAGGACGTCCAACTGCCGTACGTAGTCGGCGAGATAGTTCAGCTGGGACTCGATCATCAGGATCATGGAGGAGTTCCCGAGGCCGGTGTTGGGCCCGATGATGGTCATCCAGTTGGGGAATCCGGCCGCGGAGGCCCCGCGCAGGGCCTGCATTCCACCCGCCCACACCTCGGCGAGCGTCCGCCCGTCCGCGCCGACGACCCGTTCGGCGATCGGCATGTCCGTGACGTGGAAGCCGGTACCGAAGACGATCGCGTCGACCTCGGCCGTGGTGCCGTCGGCGGCGACGACGGTCGACCCGCGGACCTCGCTCAACCCGCTTGCCACGACATCGACGTTGGGCCGGGCGAGGGCGGGATAGTAGGTGCTGGAGAGAAGGATGCGCTTGCAGCCGATGCGGTAGTCGGGGGTGAGCCGGGCGCGCAGGGCCGGGTCCTTGATGGAGCGGGCCATGTTCCGCTTGGCCAACTGCTCGACCATTCCCAGCTCGTTGGGCCGCTTGGTGAACGCCTGGACCTGCAACTCCCGCAGCCCCCACAGGAGTCCGCGCCGGGCCTGGGTGGTGAAGGGCAGCGCGCGGTGCAGGGCGCGTTCGGCGCCGCTGATGGGGCGGTCGACGCGGGGCATGACCCAGGGCGGGGTGCGCTGGAAGAGGGTGAGGCGCTGCACGTCGGGCTGGATCGCCGGCACGATCTGGATCGCGGAGGCGCCGGTGCCGACCATGGCGACGCGCTTGCCGCGCAGGTCGTAGTCGTGGTCCCAGCGGGCCGAGTGGAAGACCTTGCCGGGGAAGGAGTCGAGCCCCGGGATGTCCGGGATCTTGGGGTCGGACAGCGGCCCGGTGGCGGAGACGACGAGGTCGGCGGAGTAGGAACCGCCGGTGGTCTCGATGTCCCACCGCAGCCGCTCCGTGTCCCAAGTCATCATCTTGACCTCGGAGTTGAAGCGGATGTGGGGCCGGAGCCGGAAGACGTCCGCGACGTTCTCCAGGTACGCGCGGATGTGTTCCTGGCCGGAGAAGGTGCGCGGCCAGTCGGCGTTCGGCGCGAAGGAGAACGAGTACAGATGGGACGGCACGTCGCAGGCGCAGCCGGGATAGCTGTTGTCCCGCCAGGTCCCGCCCACGCTGTCGGCGCGCTCCAGGACGACGAAGTCGGTGACGCCCTCGCGCCGCAACCGCACCGCGGCCCCCAGCCCGCCGAACCCGGACCCGATCACCGCCACCCGCACATGCTCGCGTTCGGTCATCCCGTGCCCTTCCTCACAACCCACTCGATTGCGCCAGTGAACACTGGCGCAATCGGAGCGTAGGGCAGCTTCTTACTCATGGGTAGGGGTCGGGACAAGGAAAGTTACTGAGGGTACGACGTAGGGTGCGGGCGTGGCGGAGAAGGCAGAACAGGCGGAACGGGCGGAGAAGCGCGAGTACCGCATGGAGGAACTGGCCGCGGAGGCCGGCATCACGGTGCGCACCCTGCGCTTCTACCGCGAGCGCAAACTCATCCACCCGCCGCGCCGGGAGGGCCGTATCGCCTGGTACGACGAGACGCACCTGGCCCGCCTGCGCACCATCTCGGCGCTCCTGGAGCGCGGCCACACCCTCAACGGCATCGCGGAACTCGCCGAGGCCTTCGACCACGGCCGCAACGTGGGCGAGTTGCTCGGCCTCGGCGCCCCCACCGAGGAGACGCCGGTACGGCTCACCCCGGAGGCCCTCGCCGACTACTTCGGCGACCAGGCGACCCCGGACAACTTCGCCGCCTCGCTCGAACTGGGCTACCTCGGCACCGACGGCGGCGAGATCGTCCACATCAGCCGCCGCCTGCTCGACGTCACGGCCGCCCTGGTCCGCGAGGGCATCCCCCTCGCCGACGTCCTCAGCGCGGGCCGCCGCGTCCGCGAACACACGGACGCCCTCGCCGAACTCTTCACCGACCTGGTCTTCTCCGGGGGCCGCACGGCGGAGGACCTGCAACGCCTACGACCGCTGGCGAAGAGCGTCGTGGAGGCGGAACTGTCGATGGCGATGGACCGCCGCCTGCAGGCCGGCGGCGACCACGGACCTCAGAGGTCGTAGACCACCGTCACGGGCGCGTGGTCCGACCAGCGCTCGTCATGTGTGGCCGCGCGCTCGACATACCCCTTGACCGCCTTGGCGGCGAGCCCGGCCGTCGAGACGTGATAGTCGATCCGCCAACCACTGTCGTTGTCGAACGCCCGCCCCCGGTAGGACCACCAGGAGTACGGCCCCTCCACGTCCGGATGCAGGGCGCGCACGACATCGACATACGCCCCGCCCTCCGCGTCGAAGACGCTGCTCAGCCACTCCCGCTCCTCCGGCAGGAAGCCGGAGTTCTTCTGGTTGGCGCGCCAGTTCTTGAGGTCGGCGGGCTGGTGGGCGATGTTCCAGTCGCCGCAGACGACGACCTCGCGCCCGTCGGCGGCGGCCCGCTCACGCAGCCCCTTCAGATAGGCGAGGAACTCACCCATGAAGCGGACCTTCTCGTCCTGCCGCTCGGTGCCGACCTCACCGGAGGGCAGGTAGAGGCTGGCGACCGTGACGCCGGGGAGGTCGGCCTCGACGTAACGACCGCTCCCGTCGAACTCGGCCGACCCGAAACCGACTTGGACGCGGTCCGGCTCGCGGCGGGTGTAGAGGGAGACGCCGGCGCGGCCCTTGGCGGCGGCCGGGGCGTGCACGACGTGCCAGCCCTCGGGGGCGCGGACGTGCTCCGGCAACTGCTCCGGCTCGGCCCGCACCTCCTGCAGACAGAGCACATCGGCGGAGGTCTCCGCGAGCCACTCCACGAAGCCCTTCTTCGCGGCGGCCCGCAGTCCGTTCACATTGGCAGAGGTCACAGTGAGCACTCGGGCACAGTACCGGCACACTGGACACAGTCCGGATCCGCCCCGAGCAGACCCTCGCGGGCCCGCGCAGAACCCCGCAGACCCTCCCTTCGCATAGAAGTACGATACTCGGCATGAATATACGCCCCGTCCCGTTCGACCACCCCGACGCCGTCAAGCTGAACGACCAGGTCCAGGCGGAGTACCACGACCGCTACGGCGACGGCGGCGACGCCACGATCCTGGACCCGTCGGACTTCGCCCCGCCGAACGGCGTGTACCTCATCGCGTACGACGAGCACGACGACCCCGTGGCCACCGGCGGCTGGCGCTCCCAGGACGCCAACGGCGAGGGCAACGAGGACGGCGACGCCGAACTCAAGCGCATGTACGTGATCGGGCAGGCCCGCGGCCTGGGCCTCGCCCGCCGCATGCTGGCCGCCCTGGAGGAGAACGCCCGCACGGCCGGCCGCACCCGCATGGTCCTGGAAACCGGCACCAAGCAGCCGGAGGCCATCGCCCTCTACACGTCCAGCGGCTACGAGCCCTGCGTGAAGTTCGGCTATTACCGCTTCCACGACGACAGCCGGTGCTTCGCGAAGGCACTGTGAGCCCCTACGACTCCCTCGGCGGTGACGTTCAGGTCCCGCGGTCCGCGGAGCGACTCATCGGGATATCTCGGCCGTAGAACCGGCCGTGGAACTGCCCGTGGAACCGTAGGCGCGAAAGGACACCCGCGCATCCAGATCGAGGCTGTTCGCGCCGGCCGGGGACGGCATCCGTAGCACCCGAGCACCGGCCCCAGTCGGCCACAGCCCGAAGTCCTCGGCGCCGCAAACCGGTTGTCCGCCACCCCGAAGGCAACGACCAACGGGTCCTGTGACACGACGGTCGACGCCTCGGTCTCTTTGAGCACCAGCCGTATCGGATCCGCATCGGTACGGACCTACTGGCCCGCTTCTCCCACGGCCCGGAAGACGCATCACCCGGAGCCCGCCCCGTCCATCTCCGGTGGTTCGCCCTCCCAGCGGACTGAAGCCGGCCCAACCCGCACCGGAGAACAGACCCCGGAAACGACGAAGGTCCCACCCATCACGAAGATTGGTGGGACCTCATCAACTACCCCTGAGCCAGCTCAAGAACAGTCATTGCGGTGGACCTGTGGGGATTTGAACCCCAGACCCCCTCGATGCGAACGAGGTGCGCTACCAGACTGCGCCACAGGCCCTTGCAACGAGTGAAACTCTAGCATCCCCGTCAGGGTGCTTGGAAATCCGTTCCTTGCCTGGTCACTCGTTGGCCGCGCGGGGCCGTTCGCCGTCCTCGTACTGGTCGAACAGGGGCGTTCGGCCCCGCTCACGGGCACGGCGGGCGGAGGCGGCGCGACGGGCGTCGGTGCGGCCGTCGGCCGACGGTTTGTCCTCCGACAGGTCCTCCGCGTCCTCGTCCCGGGCGTCCCGGCTGTCCCGGGCATCGCGGTCGTCCCGCGCGGCGGACTGCGCCGCCTGCTCCGGCGCCACGGAGCTGGAGCGGGCCGAGCTCCACGCGTCGGGCGCCCCGAGGTCCACGTCGGACGTGGCGCGCGGCGCGACGGGCGCGGTGACGTACGTCGGCAGCGGCACCGGTACCGGGTCCCAACTGTCGCCCTGGCCCGGCCGACGCTGCCGCTCGCGCTGCTGGTCGACCCACTCGGCGTGGTCGGTCTGCTCGACGAGGGCGCGACGGTCGGCGGCGAGCGCGGACAGCCCCGGGTCCGTCTCCGCTTCCGGGCTCTCCTCGGCGTCGTCGATCCCGGCGTCCACGGACGCGCGCCTGCGCGGCTGACGCTCCCGCAGTCGCTGCGCGGCGACCTCGGCCCGGCGCCGGTCCATCTGGTAGGCGAAGCGGCGGCGTTCCTGGGCGCGCAGGTAGGCGATGTACCCGCTGAGCAGTACCGCCGGTACGCCGGGCGCCCAGAGCAGGGCGAGTCCGCCGACCGCCGCGACGATCGCGCCGAGCGTGAAGGCGAGGAAGAGCATCACGGTGGTACGTCGGCGGCGCGCGAGCACCTTCACCCGCCGGGCGCGCGCTGCCGCGGCTTCCTCGGCGGGGCTGCGCCGCGCGACCGGGACGCGCTTGCGCGCAGGCACGGGTGCGGACTTGGGCGTCTGGGCCGGCGCGGAGGCTTGCTGGGGTACCGGCTTGGACGCCTGCTCACGCGCCGGTTCGCGGACCGGCTCACGCTCGGGTTCGCGCGCCGGTTCGCGCACCGCCGCGCGCTCCGGTTCTCGCGCCGCTTCCGGCCGGTCCTGGCTCTGCTGCCGGACGGGCGCGTGCACCTGGGGACGGGCCGGGGGCATGGCGAAGGCCCGGACGTCCACCGAGTCGGTGACGACGTCCGGCACGACGGCGCTGGGCTCCTCCTCCTCGGTGGAGCGCGCCCGCAGGTCCTTGGCGTACCGGCGCTCCATTCCCGCCCGTCCGGACAGCAGCCGGATGGCGGTGCTGAAGCGTTCCGTCGGACGGGCCTCGTTCAGCTCGTCCTGCCTACGGAGCCACATCGGCACCAAGTAGGCGGCCCAGGCCCCGACAATGACTGCGTAGATGAGGCCGCTGCTGCTCACGCCTCACACGGTAGAGGGGTTTGCGTGAGGCCATCTGCCAATTGAGCCGGTGTGTCGCACGATCTGGCTGATATTTCGAGCTTTTTTTGTGACCGATGCGATCAACAGGCCGCGGAGTTGGCGAATTCATTGCCCCAAGACGGTCATCGGTCGATCACTTTCGAACACGTATTCCATTTCTGGGCTTCCGGACTTCTCGCCCTACGCCTGCCTCTTCGCCTGCCTCCACGCCTCCGGTTATGCGGGATTGTCGTGCGGGGTGCTCCGGGAGCGTGCCCGTTGCCAGCGGGCCAGCAACCCCTCGGGCACCTCTTCCGCGGTGAGTGCGAAGACGAGGTGGTCGCGCCATGCGCCGTCGATGTGGAGATAACGGGGCCTGAGGCCCTCCTCGCGGAATCCGAGTTTCTCGACGACCCGGCGGCTGGGGCCGTTCTCCGGGCGAATGCAGACCTCGATGCGGTGCAGTCCCACGGCACGGAAGCAGTGGTCGACGACGAGTGCCACGGACGTCGGCATCACGCCGCGCCCGGCCACCGATTCGTCCACCCAGTAGCCGATGTGCCCCGAGCACATCGAACCCCAGGTGATCCCGGCGACCGTCAACTGCCCGACCAGGCGCCCCTGGTATTCGATGACGAACGGCAGCATCCGGCCCGAGTTCGCCTCGGAGCGGAGATGCCGGACCATCTGCCGGTAGGTCGGCCGGTGTGCGATCGGCCCGCTGGGGGTGGGCGGCGGAATCGTCGCCTCCCAGGGGCGCAGCCAGTCCCGGTTGCGCCGGTTGACCTCGCGCCAGACGCGCTGGTCGCGGAGTTTTATCGGCCTCAGGACGATGTCGCCGTCCACCAGCACGGCGGGCCAGGATGGGCTGTTCAGCTCGCACCCCCACTGGTGTCGGCGGGTCTGGTGTGATCGCCGCCTCGGATCTGGTCGACGGCGTGCGCCAGCAGGGGCTCCAGGACGGCGAGGCCGTCCTTCACCCCGCCGGTGGAACCCGGCAGGTTGACGATGAGCGTGCCCCTGGCGACTCCGGCCAGGCCCCGGGAGAGCGCCGCGGTCGGCACCTTCTCCCGTCCGTACGCCCGGATGGCCTCGGCTATGCCCGGCACCTCGTAGTCGATCACCGCGCGGGTCGCCTCGGGGGTGCGGTCGGTGGGCGAGACACCGGTGCCGCCGGTGGTGACGACGGCGTCGTAACCGGCGTCTACGGCGGCGCGCAGGGCGGCCTCCACGGGGTCGCCGTCGGGGACCACCTGCGGGCCCTCGACCACGAACCCGAAGCCCTTCAGGCCGTCGGCGATCAGCGGTCCGCCCTTGTCCTCGTAGACGCCGGAGGCAGCGCGGTTGGAGGCGGTGACCACCAGAGCGCGGTACCGCGCGGGCTCGGTGCTGTCGGGCGTCATGTCCGGCTCCAGTCGCCCGACTTGCCGCCCGTCTTCTCCTCCACGCGCACGTCCGTGATGACCGCTCCCTTGTCGACCGCCTTGACCATGTCGATCACGGTGAGCGCGGCGACGGAGACCGCGGTGAGGGCCTCCATCTCGACGCCCGTGCGGTCCGTCGTCTTCACGGTGGCCCGGATCCGTACGGCGTCGTCCGCGACCGACAGATCCAGTTTCACACCCGACACCGACAACGGGTGGCAGAGCGGGATGAGGTCCGGCGTGCGTTTGGCGCCCATGATCCCGGCGATGCGCGCGGTGGCCAGGGCGTCGCCCTTGGGGACGCCCTCGCCGCGCAGCAGTTCGACCACGCGGGGAGAGACGAGGACGCGTCCGCTGGCGGTGGCGGTGCGCGCGGTCACGTCCTTCCCGGATACGTCGACCATCCGGGCGGCGCCCGCGTCGTCGATGTGCGTCAGTCGGTCGTGCGCAGGGGGTCCGGGGGTGCTCCCTCGGAAAGGCTCAGTCATGCTGTGTGGCGCTCCCGGTCCGGGCGTGTTGTGCGCGACACGGTACCGCCAACCAGCAGTGCTCAGCCGAGCAGGACCACTTCGACCTCGGTGCCGGGTTCCACGGACTCGACGTCCTCGGGGACGACGATCAGCGCGTCGGCGAGCGCGAGGGCCGCGACCAGGTGCGATCCGGCGCCCCCTATGGGGGTGACTTCGCCGTCGGCGTACGTCCCGCGCAGGAACTGTCTGCGGCCCTTCGGGGAGGTCAGCGCCTTGTCCGTGGTGAGGGTGGCCCGGGTCGTCGGGCGGTGGACGTCGTCCAGGCCCATCAGGGCGCGGATCGCGGGCCGGACGAACAGCTCGAAGGAGACGTACGACGACACCGGGTTGCCGGGGAGGGCCAGCAGCGGGATGTGGTCGGGGCCGATGGAGCCGAAGCCCTGGGGTTTGCCGGGTTGCATGGCGAGCTTGCGGAAGTCGATCCCGGCGCCCTCCTCGTCCTCGTCCGCTACGGAGGACAGCGCTTCCTTGACGACGTCGTACGCCCCGACGCTCACGCCACCGGTGGTGACCATGAGGTCGGCGCGGACGAGCTGGTCCTCGATGGTGGAGCGGAGGGTCTCGGCGTCGTCGGCGACGGCGCCGACCCGGTAGGCGATGGCTCCGGCGTCGCGGGCGGCGGCGGTGAGGGCGAAGCTGTTGGAGTCGTAGATCTGGCCGTCGCCCAACTGCTCGTCGGGCTGGACGAGTTCGCTGCCGGTGGACATGACGACCACGCGCGGGCGGGGGCGCACGCGGACCGTGCCGCGGCCGATCGCGGCGAGCAGAGCGATCTGCGGCGGGCCGAGGACGGTGCCGGCGTCCAGGGCGCGGTCGCCCGCCTTCACGTCGCTGCCCTTCGCGCGTACGTGCGCGCGTGCCTCGGCCGAGCGGTACACGTGCACGTGCCCGCCGGCGCCCTCGGGGGACTGGCTGCGGGCCCGCATGCCGGTGACCGGGCCGCCACCGAGGCCTCCGTCGGTCCACTCCACGGGGACGACAGCCTCGGCGCCGGGCGGGAGCGGGGCGCCGGTCATGATGCGGGCGGTCTCCCCCGGGCCCACGTGCAGCGGCTCGGCCTGACCCGCCGCGACGTCGCCGATCACCGTCAGGACGGCCGGGAACTCCTCGCTCGCGCCCGCGACGTCCGTGACCCGCACCGCGTACCCGTCCATCGAGCTGTTGTCGAAGGGCGGCAGCGAGACCGGCACCGTGATGTCCTCGACCAGGACGCAGCCCTGGGCGTCGAGCAGTTGCAGCTCGATGGGTTCCAGGGGGCGGACGGTCGCGAGGATGTCCTCCAGGTGCTCGTCCACCGTCCAGAGGTGGTCGGGCCCTGCGGTGCGGGTCGCGGCGGTGCTCAACGTTGCTACATCTCCTCGGCTACGTAACTGCGAAGCCAGGCCCGGAAGTCCGGTCCCAGGTCTTCACGTTCGCACGCGAGTCTGACAATGGCACGCAGATAGTCGCCCCGGTCGCCGGTGTCATAGCGGCGGCCCTTGAAGACGACGCCGTGCACGGGGCCGCCGACCTTCTCGTCGGTGGCGAGCTGCTGGAGGGCGTCGGTGAGTTGGATCTCGCCGCCGCGGCCGGGCTCGGTCTTGCGCAGTATGTCGAAGATGTGGGGGTCGAGGACGTAGCGGCCGATGATCGCGTAGTTCGACGGGGCGTCGGCCGCGTCCGGCTTCTCGACCAGGCCGGTCACCTTGACGACGTCGTCGTCCGCGGTGGCTTCCACGGCCGCGCAGCCGTAGAGGTGGATCTGCTCGGGTGCGACCTCCATGAGGGCGACGACGCTGCCGCCGTGCTGCTCCTGGACCTGGACCATGCGCGCGAGCAGGGGGTCGCGGGGGTCGATGAGGTCATCACCGAGGAGGACGGCGAAGGGCTCGTGGCCGACGTGCGGGGCGGCGCACAGGACGGCGTGGCCGAGGCCCTTGGGGTCGCCCTGGCGGACGTAGTGCATGGTCGCGAGGTCGCTGGACTCCTGGACCTTGGCGAGCCGGCTCGCGTCGCCCTTCTTCTGGAGGGCGGATTCGAGCTCGTAGTTGCGGTCGAAGTGGTCCTCAAGGGGGCGCTTGTTGCGTCCGGTGATCATGAGGACGTCGTCGAGCCCAGCCGACGCGGCCTCTTCGACCACGTACTGGATCGCGGGCTTGTCCACGACGGGCAGCATCTCCTTGGGAGTTGCCTTCGTGGCCGGCAGGAACCTGGTGCCGAGACCGGCTGCGGGGATGACAGCCTTGCTGATCCTGGGGTGCGACTGAGTCATGCCCGAACCTTATCCGGTGCCTTTGTGCAGAATCTGTGGCTCCGGTTAAAACACTCTCATATGAGCATATTAGGAAGGATACGGGTGGAACCTGTGCGTCACCTAGGACGTGAAACCGAGCCTGACAAGCGAATGTTGCGACAAGAGTTCCTCGCGGTGAGGAACAGGTTGACGGCCGATGACGTACGGGAGGCCGGCGTCGCGCTCGCCGATCGCGCCCTGGAACTGCCCGAGTTGACGCACGCGCGCACGGTGGCGGCGTACGTCTCCGTCGGGAGCGAACCCGGAACGCTCGCGCTCCTGGACGCACTCCGCGCGCGGGACGTCGACGTCCTCCTCCCCGCGCTTCTCCCGGACAACGACCTGGACTGGGGCTCCTACGACGGTGAGGGCTCGCTCGCGCGGGTCCGACACGGCGGAAAGATGGCCCTGTTGGAGCCGTCCGGCGAGCGGCTCGGCCCGGACGCCGTGACCGGCGCCGACGTCGTCCTGCTGCCCGGTCTGGCGGTCGACGGGCGCGGGATGCGCCTGGGGCGCGGCGGGGGGTCGTACGACCGCGTGCTGGCGCGGCTGGAGCGGGCAGGCGTACACCCCGCGCTGGTGGTGCTGCTGTACGACTCCGAGGTCGTCGAGCACGTGCCCACGGAGGCGCACGACCGGCCGGTGCGGGCGGTGGTGACGCCCTCGGGTGTGCGGCGGTTCGCGGGGAACTGAAGTGGCCCTCCACGCGTGCGTGGAGGGCCACTTCGGAGTGTTCGGTCGTTCAACGCGTCACGGTTTCAGGACCAGGGTGTCGCTGGTGCTGCCGTCGACCGCCTTGGACGAGAACGACCAGGGCAGCAGCTCACCGTCGACCCACTTGCTGGTCTGGTCGGTGTAGTGCGCGCTGAAGGCGTGCCCGGAGGCTCCGGTGAGGTTGATCCACTTGGACTTGTCGAAGTCGTCCAGGTTGACCACCATGCGCATCGACGGCACCCAGACGACTCCGTAGCCGCCGGCCGCGTTCCAGCCGGTCGCGTTGACCGTGGCCTCGCCGCCGCTGAGCTTCCAGGGGCCGCGGTTGAGGGCGTACTGGACGATGGCGGGGCCGTCGACGCCCAGGGTCTGGTTCTTCAGGAACAGGCGGTGCAGCCGGCCCCAGCTCCAGGTGTCGATGTCCTTGCCGAGCTTGGCGGTCAGCTCCCAGCGGGCGTCGATCATGGCGCGCTTGAACAGCTGGTTCATGTTGCTCGCACCCGGGCGGTTGAACGACTTGGGGGTCTTCCACCAGTCGCTGGTGGGATCGTCCATGAGCTTGCGGACGACCTCGAACCAGCGGTCGCCGCCGTCCGGTTGGGCCTGGTCGGCGTCACGCTCGCCGCACTCGCGCACCTTCTGGTTGTCCTCGTCGGCGGGACCGGTGGTGTCGACCGGCGAGACGAACAGGCACTGGCCCTCGACCCGCAGCTCCTTGGGCAGCTTGTTGCCGAACGCGAGCTTGAGGATGTTGCGCCACACCGAGTTGAAGTAGGCGGCCGCCGCCGAATCGGCGTCCTGGGTGTAGTCCCAGCCCTCCAGGAGCTTCTGCGCCTCGCGCACGTCCGGGTCGGGCTCGTCGATCTTCAGCAGCTTGGGCACGAGCAGCTTGGCGATCTCGCTGCTGTCGTCGAGCTGCATCTGCCGCATGTCGTCGGTGGAGATCTTGCCGCCGCCGTCGATCTTCGACTGGATCAGATCGGTGATGCGCTGACTGCGCGTGCCGTAGCCCCAGTCCGTGGTGAGCGTGTACGGGTACTTGTCCTTGTCGATCACGGCCTGGTTGGCGGTGACGATGTAGCCGCGCTTCGGGTTGTACTCGTACGGCAGGGCGGCCTGCGGGATGTAGCCGTTCCAGTCGTACTTGGAGTCCCAGCCGGGCACCGGCAGCGAGCCGTCGCCCTTCCCGCGCGTGGGGATCTTGCCCGGCAGCGTGTAGCCGATGTTGTTCTTGGTGTCGGCGTAGACGAGGTTCTGCGAGGGCACGTCGAACTGCGCGGACGCGGAGCGGAACTCGCTCCAGTCGGACGCCTTGTCGATGGCGAAGACGGCGTCCATGGTGCTGCCCGGGTCCTCGGCGGTCCAGCGCAGGGCGATGCCGTAGCCGTCGCCTCTGTCGGGTGCCGCGGTGTCGACGGTGGCCTTCTTGCCGACCTTCACGAGTTCGTCGTCGCGGTCCGAGACCAGCGGTCCGTTGTTGGTCTCCCGGACGACGATCTTCTTGGACGCGCCGCCGGCGACCTTGATGGTCTCCGTGCGGGTCGTGAAGGGCTTCGTGGTGCCGTCGTACAGGTAGCCGTCGCCGGAGAGCTTCTCCAGGTAGAGGTCGGTGACGTCGACCCCGGAGTTGGTCATGCCCCACGCGATGTCCTGGTTGTGGCCGATGACGACGCCGGGCATGCCCGCGAAGGTGTAGCCGCTGACGTCGTACTGGCACTTGCTGGAGATCGCGCGGCAGTGCAGGCCCATCTGGTACCAGACGGACGGCAGCGAGGCTTCCAGGTGTGGGTCGTTGGCCAGGAGGGGCTTGCCGGTGATGGTGTTCTTCCCGGCGACGACCCAGGAGTTGGAGCCGATGCCCTGGCCGTTCACGCCGACGGCCGTCGGAAGGTCGTCCAGGACGTTCGAGAGGCCCGCCAGCTGGCTCGTGAGGGCCGAACCGGACGAGGACGACGTCGAGCCCGTCGTGCCGCTCGTGGACGTGCTGGAGGAGCTGTCACCGCCGTCGAAGGTCTTGGTGTACTCGTCGTACTCGCCCTCGGTGACGATCGGCTGGTTGCGGCTGTACGGATACTCCGGGTACAGGTCCGCGATCTGCTGGGGGCCGAGACGGCTGGTCATCAGGGCGCGGTCGATCTCGTCCTGCATGTTGCCGCGCAGGTCCCAGGCCATCGCCTTGAGCCACGCGACCGAGTCGACCGGGGTCCACTTCTGGGGCTTGTAGTCGTTCCTGAAGCCGAGGGCCGCGTACTCCAGGGAGATGTCCTTGCCGTCCTTGCCCTGGAGATAGGCGTTGACTCCCTTGGCGTACGCCTGGAGGTACTTCTTCGTGGAGGCCGACAGCTTGGTGTCGTACTCCTTCTGAGCCACCCGGTCCCAGCCCAGGGTGCGCAGGAACTCGTCGTCCTTGACCTGGCTCTTGCCGAACATCTCGGACAGCCGCCCGGCGGTCATGTGCCGGCGCACGTCCATCTCGTAGAACCGGTCCTGCGCCTGCACGTAGCCCTGCGCCATGAACAGGTCCGCGTCGGAGGACGCGTAGATCTGCGGGATGCCGTAGCTGTCGCGCTTGACGTCGACGGGCCCCGACAGGCCGTCGAGCGTGATCGAGCCCGTGGTCTGCGGGAGGGAGGCACGAACCGTGCTGATCGACCAGTACGCGCCGTAGGCGATGCCCCCGATGATGGCCATTACCAGAACAAGCACCAGCAGACGGGCTTTGCGCCCCTTTTTCCTGCCGGACTTGCCGGGCTTATGACCCGATGAGGCGGTGGTGTTGGGGGGCATCGCTGTCCTTGCTGTCCTAACGCGAGCGGCAGGGCGGGCTGTGCTTTTGACTGAGCGCTGGAGCAACCATAGGCGCAGGGTCCCGGGCGACTTGACGCGGAGTCGGGTACCGACGCGGACGGGAGTTCGATCTTGCCTCGCGAAGTGTCAAGAAAGCGTCAAGAGTTAGGTAAGGTAACGAAGTACTTGGATGCATGGCGCCGCAGCCTCGCGTCCCCTGTACATGCGCTGCCGCTCCGTACGCGCGTCAGCCGAGGAAGGGAAGGCCACTGACTGTCCACCACCTCGACCAGCTGCTGCTCGTCTGCTCGCTCGTCCTGCTCGTCGCCGTCGCGGCGGTCCGGATCTCCTCGCGCAGCGGGCTCCCCAGCCTGCTCGTGTACCTGGGGATCGGCGTCGCCATGGGCCAGGACGGCATCGGCGACATCCACTTCGACAACGCCGAGCTGACCCAGGTCATCGGGTACGCGGCCCTGGTCGTGATCCTGGCCGAGGGCGGCCTCGGCACGAAGTGGAAGGAGGTCGGGCCGGTCCTGTCCTCCGCGGCCACACTGGCGCTGGCGGGGGTGGCGGTGAGCGTCGGCGTCACGGCGGCGGGCGCGCACTATCTGGTCGGCCTGGACTGGCGGCAGGCGTTCATCATCGGGGCGGTGGTGTCCTCGACGGACGCGGCGGCGGTCTTCTCCGTGCTGCGCCGAATCCCCCTCCCCGCGCGCGTGACCGGCACGTTGGAGGCCGAGTCCGGCTTCAACGACGCCCCGGTGGTCATCCTGGTCGTCGCCTTCTCCACGGCCGGCCCGGTCGAGCACTGGTACGTGCTGGTGGCTGAGATAGCCCTGGAGCTGGCCATCGGCGCGGCCATGGGCATCGCGGTGGGCTGGCTCGGCTCCTGGGGCATGCGGCACGTGGCGCTGCCCGCCTCCGGCCTCTACCCGATCGCCGTCATGGCGATCGCGGTCACCGCGTACGCGGCGGGCGCCCTGGCGCACGGCAGCGGCTTCCTGGCGGTCTATCTCGCCTCGATGATGCTCGGCAACGCCAAGCTGCCCCACTGGCCCGCCACGCGCGGTTTCGCCGAGGGGCTCGGCTGGATCGCACAGATCGGCATGTTCGTCCTGCTCGGCCTGCTCGTCACCCCGCACGAGCTGGGTGACGACGTCTGGCCCGCGCTCCTCATCGGCCTGGTGCTGACGATGGTGGCCCGGCCGCTCAGCGTGGTGGTGAGCCTCTCGCCGTTCCGGGTGCCCTGGCAGGAGCAGACCCTCATGTCCTGGGCCGGGCTGCGCGGCGCCGTGCCCATCATCCTGGCGACGATCCCCATGGTGAACGGCGTCGAAGGCAGCCGCCGCATCTTCAACATCGTCTTCGTCCTGGTCGTCGTCTACACCCTCGTCCAGGGGCCGACGCTGCCCTGGCTGGCCCGCAAGCTGAAGCTGGGCGAGGGGGCGGAGGCCGCCGACCTCGGCATCGAATCGGCGCCCCTGGAGCGGCTGCGCGGGCATCTGCTGTCCGTCGCGATCCCCGGGGAGTCGAAGATGCACGGCGTCGAGGTCAACGAACTGAGGCTGCCGGCCGGGGCCGCGGTCACCCTGGTCGTACGCGACGGAAAATCGTTTGTCCCGCTGCCCTCGACGGTCCTGCGGCGCGGCGACGAACTCCTCGTGGTGGCCACGGACCCCGTCCGGGACGCGGCCGAGCAGCGGCTGCGCGCGGTGGGCCACGGCGGCAAGCTGGCGGGGTGGCTGGGCACGGACACCACCGGCGCCGGTCGTTAAGGGCATGTTTCGTACGGTTCACACGTTCGCCAATCACAGGTGAACGCGCGCGTGGTGCCCGTTTTCACAGGCCCAGCGGGTCTCATCGCCTGTATGATGAAGGCACATTCTGATCGAACCAACTCTGCCTGACGCAGTGCTGGCGCGACCGTATGGCGGCCGAATCCCTCTCCGCGTGGGCACCGGTATCTACCGCAGTTCCGCGCAAGAGGACAGTGCTCGGCGCCCTCCGCACGGGGCGCGCCACCAGGTGGCAGAAAGGCACGGGCCGTGGCATCCACGGTCACCTCCGGGACGGGATCCCGTCCCGGATACGGGCAGCTGCTGCGCACGCGTGGCGCCTGGACGTTCCTGCTCCCCGGCTTCGCGGCACGCCAGCCGTTCGCGATGCTCACCATCTCCATCGTGCTGCTCGTGCAGCACACCACCGGCTCCTACGGCGCGGCGGGCGCCGCCGCGGCCGTCACCGGCGTCTCCATGGCCCTTTTCGCGCCCTACAGCGGACGGCTGGCCGACCGGCACGGACAGCGGGCCGTCCTGCTCCCCGGCGTCCTGGTGCACACCCTGTCGGGCCTGACGTTCACGGCGCTCGCGCTCGGCCACGCGCCTCTGTGGGCTCTGTTCGTGGCGGCCGTGCCGACCGGCGCCTCGGTGCCGCAGATCGGCCCCATGGTGCGTGCCCGCTGGGGCGTCAAGCTCCAGGACTCCCCGCTGCTGAGTACCGCCGCGGCCTTCGAGTCCGTCACGGACGAGCTGACCTTCGTCTTCGGCCCCCTCCTGGCGACCGCCCTGTGCACCACCGTGAACCCGGCCGCGGGCCTGATCACGGAGGCGGGACTCACCCTGATCGGCGGCCTGCTGTTCGCCGCCCAGAAGAGCACCCAGCCCAAGGTGGCGCTCATCGGGCACGCACGCGTGGAGCACGTTTCCGCACTGGGCATCCCCGGGGTGCGCGTGCTGATCGTGACCTTCCTGGGCATCGGTTCCGTCTTCGGCGGCATGCAGGTCTCCCTGGCCGCCTTCACCGAGTCGATCGGCGAACCCGGCCTGAACGGCGTCCTCTACGGCACGTTCGCCGCCGGCAACATGCTCTCCGGGATCGTGTGCGGTGCCGTCGCCTGGAAGGTCGCCCCGCAGCGCCGCCTCCTGGTCGGCTACGCGGCGCTCGCGCTGACCGCGTCCGCCCTGTGGACCGCCCACTCCGTACTGCTGCTGGCCGGCCTCGGTCTCCTGGTCGGCATGTGCATCGCGCCCGCCCTGATCACCGGCTACACGCTGGTCGAGGGGCTCGTCCCGGCCGGCGCCCGCACCGAGGCCTTCACCTGGCTGACCGGCGCGGTCGCCCTCGGCCAGGCCGCCGCCGTCACGGCCGCCGGACAGCTGGAGGACCGCCTGTGGGGCGGCGCCGGTTTCCTGGTCCCGATGGCCGGTACGGTGCTCGCCCTGGGGACCCTGGTGGCCCTCCGGTCGCACCTAGCGACCAGGCCACACAGCCGCACCGTGGCACGTGGCGTCGGTCACCGCGTGCCGGTGGCAGTGGACTGATCCCCGGGAATACGTCACTATGGACGCTCGTTAGCACTCATTGAGTGAGAGTGCCAGGAGGAAGACAACAGTGCCGACCTACCAGTATCAGTGCACCGAGTGCGGCGAGGGCCTTGAGGCGGTGCAGAAGTTCACCGACGACGCCCTGACCGAGTGCCCCAATTGCGGCGGCCGCCTGAAGAAGGTGTACTCCGCGGTCGGCATTGTCTTCAAGGGCTCCGGTTTCTACCGGAACGACAGCCGCGGCTCCTCGTCGAGCAGCTCGCCGGCCACCGCGAAGCCGTCGACGTCCTCGGACTCGAAGCCGTCCACCCCCTCGACCTCGTCGTCCTCCTCGGACTCGAAGTCGTCGAGCTCGGGCTCCTCGTCCAGCAGTAACAGCTCCGCCGCGTAGGACTCTTCCGCGGGACCCTGTCGTCGTACGACGGCAGGGTTTTCGGCGTTTCCGGAGCCGGTTCGCGCATCCGTTCCTGTGGCTTTTCGACGGCGGCTAGGGTGCTGGCCATGGCGAACGCAGAGATCGGCGTAATCGGTGGCTCCGGGTTCTACTCGTTCCTCGACGACGTGACCGAGATCCAGGTGGACACCCCCTACGGACCGCCCAGCGACTCCCTCTTCCTCGGCGAGATCGCCGGCCGGCGGGTCGCGTTCCTGCCCCGGCACGGGCGCGGTCACCATCTGCCGCCGCACCGCATCAACTACCGGGCCAACCTCTGGGCGTTGCGCTCCGTCGGCGTGCGCCAGGTCCTCGGCCCGTGCGCGGTGGGCGGGCTACGCCCCGAGTACGGGCCGGGCACGCTGCTGGTGCCGGACCAGCTGGTGGACCGTACGAAGTCCCGGACGGGCACGTACTTCGACGGACTCCCGCTGCCCGGCGGCGCGGTGCCGAACGTGGTGCACGTGTCCCTGGCCGACCCCTACTGCCCCACCGGCCGGGCGGCCTCGCTGAAGGCGGCGCGCGGGCGGGACTGGGAGCCGGTGGACGGCGGCACGCTCGTGGTCGTCGAGGGCCCGCGCTTCTCGACCCGCGCCGAATCGTTGTGGCACCAGGCGCAGGGCTGGTCGGTGGTCGGCATGACCGGCCACCCCGAGGCGGCGCTCGCGCGTGAACTGGAGCTCTGCTACTCCTCGTTGACCCTGGTCACCGACCTCGACGCGGGCGCCGAGACCGGCGAGGGCGTCTCCCACGACGAGGTGCTGCGGGTGTTCGCGGCCAACGTGGACCGGCTGCGGGGCGTGCTGTTCGACACGGTGGCCGCGCTGCCGGAGAGCGGGGCGCGCGACTGCCTGTGCGCGAACGCGCTGGGCGGGATGGACCCGGGCTTCGAACTGCCCTAGCCGCAGCCGCCGCAGCTGGGGCTGGGGATTCGGAGAGCGCCGGGGATGCGGAACTTCCCGTTCGGGTGAGGGAGTTGTCCACAACCGGCGGGTAGCACACGGGCTCCGGCGGGCCTCGGCGGATTCCCGCATCGTGGGGACCGCAAGCTGATCCCTCGTCGCAGGTGGTGGTCCCCATGCCCTTCTCCCCTCCCTCCACGCTCCCCTTCACGGGCCCGTCGGGTACGGATTCCTTTCCGCGCCCGTTGGGCTCCGACGCTCCGCCCACATGCGAGGTGCCGCACTTCGCACCGGTGCGGGTGCGCGGCGGGCGCTGTCAACTGCGCCGGTTGCTACGGCATCGAAGGCGGGCCGTAGCTGCAGGGCTGGCGCTGACCGCGGCCGCGCTCGTGGCGGCGGGCCCGCGTGATGCTGCGGAGGGGCGGCACAGCGAGCGGCCTCGTGGGCATCCGGTGGTCGATCCGGTACGGCAGCGCCGGGCGGTCGAGTGGGTGTCGGCGCCGGTGCGGATCGCCGACGCCGGCACGGTCCGGCTGCTGCGGGCCGGTGACCGGGTCGATGTGATCGCAGCCGGGGAGTCGGCGGCGGGCGGTGACGCCCACGTGGTCGCGCGCGGGGCGCGGGTGACGAAGGTGCCCGAGCCGCTCGAAGTGACGGACGGCGGCGGGGCGTTGGTGGTGTTGTCGGTGCCGCGCTCCACTGCGGCGCGGCTGGCCGGCGCGAGCGCCACGGCGCGGTTGGCGGTGACGATGTGCTGATCGGTCGGGTGGTCCGTGGAGTGGTCCGTTGGGTGAACCGTGCCTTTCGGCGCCTCGGCGACTTGCTGTCAAGTCCCTCGTTCGAGCTACTGAATTGGACAGGGCGGCCGTGCCTTGACGTAGGTTGCGGAGCTGTTGGTTCCACCCCCTGCGCGTGCGAGAAGAGGCTCCGAGTTGAGCGAGAAGAAGAAGGAACCGGGCGTCTGGCAGGGCTTCAAGGCCTTCCTGATGCGCGGGAACGTCGTCGATCTGGCAGTCGCGGTCGTCATCGGCGCCGCCTTCACGAACATCGTCAACTCGGTGGTGAAGGGGATCATCAACCCGCTCGTCGGGGCGATCGGCACACAGAACCTGGACACCTACAGCTCGTGCCTGAGCAGCAGTTGCTCCGGCGACAAGGGCATCCAGCTGATGTGGGGCTCCGTGCTGGGAGCCGCCCTCAGCTTCGTGATCACCGCGGCGGTCGTCTACTTCCTGATGGTCCTGCCGATGTCGAAGTACCTGGCCCGGGCGGAGGCCCAGCGCAAGGCCAAGGAGGGCACGCACGAGGTCATCGAGATCACCGAGCTGGAGGTGCTCAAGGAGATCCGCGACGCGCTGGTCGCGCAGCGCGGCGAGGGACACCGGGAGCCGTAGCCGACGGCGCTGGGGCGACCGGCGGCTCAAGCGTGGCCGAGGGCTCAGATGTGGTGGGGCGGCTTCTCGTCGAGGAAGCGCTTCAGGTCGGCCGCGCTGTCGCCCTCGGGCCGCTCGCCCCACCCGCGGTCCGTGTCGTCCGAGGACGGCCGGCTCAGCGGGTCGTCGAAGACCAGCGCGGGCTTGGGATCGCGCGGCTCGGGTGCGGGGACGGTACTCATGCCTCCAGGGTACGGCCCCCGGCGGACGTTATCTGCTGTGCTTGGCCCCATGACGTCCGAGACTCACCGCCCCCAGCGCCCCCTACGACCCCTGCGCCCGCTCACCGCCCGGGGCCGGGACGAGCCGCACCGGGTCGCCTCGCCGCTGGAGCTCTTCTTCGACCTGTGTTTCGTCGTGGCCATCGCGCAGGCGGGCCTCCAAGTGGCGCACGCCGTCGAGGAGGGGCATGCGGGCGAGGGCGTCCTGAACTACGCGATGCAGTTCTTCTCGATCTGGTGGGCCTGGATGAACTTCTCCTGGTTCGCCTCGGCGTACGACAACGACGACGTGCTCTACCGGGTCGTGACCCTGGTGCAGATCTCCGGCGTCCTGGTCCTCGCGGCCGGGGTCTCACGGGCCTTCGAACACCACGACTACCTGGTCGTCTGGCTCGGCTACGTGATCATGCGGCTGGCGATGGCCACGCAGTGGCTGCGGGCGGCACGGGCCGCCCGCGGGCCGGAGCGGACGATGGCATTGCGGTACGCGGCCGGCGTGCTGCTCTGCATGGTCGGCTGGACGGGCCTGGTGGTCCTGCCGGAACCGGCCCGGGGCTGGGTGTTCCTCGTGATGGTGATCGCCGAGCTGTGCGTGCCACGCTACGCGGAGAAAGACTTCCCTACGCCGTGGCATCCGCACCACATCTCGGAACGGTACGGGCTGTTCACGATCATCGTGCTGGGCGAGACGATCGCGGCGGCCACGGTGGCCGTGAAATCGGGAGTGGACGAGCACGACGCGCTGGGCGAACTGCTGCCCATCGCGGCGGGTGGGCTGCTGATCGTGTTCGCCGCCTGGTGGATCTACTTCGTGGTGCCGATCCACGGCCATCTCCGGTCCAACCGGCAGGCGTTCCTGTGGGGGTACGGCCACTATCTGATCTTCGCGTCGGCGGCCACGATCGGCGCCGGTCTGGAGGTGGCGGTCACGGAGGCCATCGGCAAGGCGCACATCTCCACACTGGCCGCGTCCGCCGCGGTGACCGTGCCGACGGCGCTGTATCTGCTCAGCGTGTGGGCGCTGCACGCCCGTCACTACAAGGTGGGCCTCGCCCAGCAACTGGTACTTCCGGTCTCGGCGTTGCTGGTGATCTGCTGCACCTTCCTGGGCTCCTGGGCGGTGCTCGCGGCAGGCCTGGTGTCCGCGCTGACAGTGGCGGTCGGGGTGACGCTCACGGCACGTATGGCTGCCGCCGGGGAGAGCGGGGCCGAGGCGACGGCGCCGGTGGACTGACGGCCACTGGACCGGCGGGGCACGCTGGACGGGCCGGCACGGCAACGGCTAAGCGCGCTGGGTCGGCCGCCGCCCAATGGGCCACGCGTGCTGAATCGGCCGCCGCTGCAACGGCCCCAGGCACTGGACGGACTGGCACGGCAACAGCCGCACGCACTGGACCGACCGCCGCCGCAAGGCCCACACGCGCTCGGCCGACCGCCGTCGGACCGGCCAAGCGCACGGGCCCAACTGCCCCTGGACCAGCGGCGCGTACCGAACCGGCTGTCCCCGGATCAGCCGCGCCCGCTGGACCGACCGGCACGGCAGCGCCCACACCCGCCGGGCCAGCCGCCCCCCGACCCACCGCGCCCACCAGGCGGGCCG
>NZ_JBXVPZ010000139.1:0-21307 GCF_057961495.1 Streptomyces sp. P5F9
GCCTGGATCCCCCGCAACCGCTCGCTCAGGAACCCGCGCGCGGCCAGCGCGGTCACCACCGGATACAGCGACGCGAGCACCGCCGCCACCGTCACCGGCCCATGCTGCGCGGCGATCGAATACGTCCCGTTGGCCGCCACATCGGCCAGTCCCACGAAGGCCAGCGCCGGCAGCGAACCCCAGGGGAATCCGCCCGCCGGGAGCGCGACCCCGCCCCGCCGTACGGAGACGTAGAGCGCGGCCCCACCCGCGGCCACGTTCGTCACGCGCTGCACGAACAGCGCGAGGAAGAGGCCGGTCACGCTGCTGGACGCCTCCGCGATCAGCGCGAACACCGTGCCGAAGCCGAGCGCGGCGATCAGCGTCAGCAGGATCGTCTGGCGCTGCACGGGCGCGCCCCGCAGCTGCGGACCGCCCGCGAGGACGACCCCGGTGACGGCGACCGCGATCCCCGCCGCCTGCATCAGACCGGGCCGCTCGCCGAGAAAGAGGCCCACCCCGACCGGTACGGCCACGCTCAGCGTCGCGAGCGGCGAGACGACGCCCATCGGGCCCAGCGCCAGCGCCTTGTAGAAACTGAACAGCGCGACCGGCCCCACCACCCCCGCCGCGAACGCGAACCACAGCCGCGGCCCGGCCTCGCTCCAGCCCCCGGTGGCCACCACGACCGCGCCGAGCACGGCCGCCGCGATCCCCTGCGAGACCACGACCACCGTCAGCGCCGGGGTCCGTCGGGTCAGCAGTCCGCCGCCGAAGTCGGCCACTCCCCACAGGAGGCTGGTGGCCAGGGCGAAGAATGCTGTCACGGGGTGCCTCGCAGTACAGTTCGGTGAACGATCGGGTGCACCACACCGTAGTTCGATCCATTGCACTCTGTCATCCACAATATTGAACTGAAGGTATGGGCGGAACGTGTCGGACCTCGACCTGCTGAACCAGTCCCTGGCTCGCAACGTCAAGCACTGGCGCTCGGTGCGCGGCTTCACCCTGGACGTGCTCGCCGCCCGGGCCGCCGTCAGTCGGGGCATGCTCATCCAGATCGAGCAGGCCCGGACCAACCCCAGCATCGGCACGGTCGTCAAGATCGGCGACGCGCTCGGCGTCAGCATCACCACCCTGCTCGACTACGAACAGGGCCCGAAGGTCCGCATCGTCCCCGCCGACCGCGCCGTGCGGCTCTGGCACACCGACGCCGGCAGCTACAACCGCCTCCTCGCCGGCACCGAGGCGCCCGGACCGCTGGAGATGTGGGACTGGCGGCTGATGCCGGGGGACTCCAGCGCCTCCGAGCCCCACCCCACCGGCACCGTCGAACTGGTCCATGTCACCACCGGCGAGCTGACCCTCACCGTGGACGGGGAGGACCATGTCGTCCCGGCCGGCGCCAGCGCCACCTTCGAGGCCAACACCCCGCACACGTACGGCAATCAGGGCGACGAACCGATGGAGATGGTGATGGCGGTGTCGGTCCCGCCCGTGCACCGGGACACCCCGTGAGCCGCTGCCGCGCGACTGTTAGCGTGCCGTCATGCGCGCACCCATCGGACACTTCGACCACGCGACCTCGGCCCCCGACTGTCTTGACGAGCTGACCCGCCCGGTCGCCGACGCCGTGCGCGCCTGGCAAGGCAGCGTCCCCGCCGACCAGTTCGTCTACGTCGACACGGACCCGGAGTGGGCCGACACCGCCACCTTTGTCGAGCACTACGGCCGCGAGCTGCTGGAGCGGTCCGCGAATTGCGTGGTCGTGGCCGGGAAGCGCGGCGGCGAGACCATGCTGGCCGCGTGCGTGGTCCTGTCCACCACCCGCGTCGATGTGAACGGCGTCGTGCGCCGCCAACTCGGCGCCCGCAAGGCCTCGTTCGCGTCGATGGACACTGCGACCGGCGAGAGCGGCATGGAGTACGGCGGCATCACCCCCGTCGGACTCCCCGCCGGCTGGCCGGTGTTGGTCGACTCGGCCGTCGTGGACCTGCCGTACGTCCTGGTCGGCAGCGGACGCCGCCGCGGCAAACTCCTCGTCCCGGGCAAGGCGTTCGCGGAACTCCCGGGCGCGGTGGTGCTGGAGGGGCTGGGCGTCGCCTGAACCCCGAGCCGTAGAAAACCGGCCTCACGCCATGGCGTGGTGGTGGGCCAACTCCCCATGCGGGTCGGCCTCGCCGGGCACCGGCGCCGGATCGGCGTGCACGAGGGCCGCGGTGAGCCGCGGCACCGCGTGCAGCAGGGCATGTTCCGCCGCTACGGCGACGGCGTGGGCCTGTCGTACCGTCGCCTCCCCGTCCACGACCACCGCCACCTCGGCGCGCAGCCGGTGCCCGATCCAGCGCAGCCTCAACTCGCCCACCCCGCGCACCCCTTCGACCTCCCGCACGGCATGCTCGGCCCGGTCCACCAGTTCCGGATCGACGGCGTCCATCACGCGCCGGAACACCTCGCGCGCCGCGTCCCGCAGAACCAGCGCGATGGCGGCCGTGATCGCCAACCCCACGATCGGGTCGGCGAGTTGCCACCCCAGCGCCGAACCGCCGGCCCCGGCCAGCACGGCCAGTGAGGTGAACCCGTCGGTACGGGCGTGGAGTCCGTCGGCGACGAGTGCGGCCGACCCGATCTCCCGGCCCACCCGCATCCGGTACCGGGCCACCCACTCGTTGCCCACGAACCCGACGAGCGCCGCGACGGCGACCACCGGGACATGTGACATGGGACGCGGATCGAGCAGCCGGTCCACCGCCGCCCAGGCCGCGAAGGCGGCGGACGCGGCGATCGTCAGCACGATCGCGATCCCGGCGAGGTCCTCGGCGCGCCCGTAGCCGTACGTGAAGCGGCGGGTCGCGGCCCGGCGGCCGAGCACGAACGCGATGCCGAGCGGTACGGCGGTCAGCGCGTCCGCCGCGTTGTGCACGGTGTCACCGAGCAGCGCGACCGACCCGGACACGACCACCACGACCGCCTGCACGAGCGCCGTCAACCCGAGCACCGCGAGCGAGACCCAGAGCGCGCGCATGCCGCGGGCCGAGGACTCCAGGGCGGAGTCGAGCTTGTCGGCGGTCTCGTGGGAGTGCGGGGTGAGGAGGTGGCCGAGGCGGTGACGGATGCCTGTGGGGGAGTGGTCATGGGGAAGCGGGTGATCGTGGCCGTGGTCGTCGTGCGGGTGGGCGTGCTCGTGCTCGTGGTGATGCCGGTCGCTCACGTGGGTCCCCTTCCGGTGCGCGGGTGGACGTACGGCGTCCACAGGGCCATTATGTGCGTATGAGCGCACGCATGCACCTATCAACTGCGCATGATGCGCACCCGCGCACCCCGGGCGAGGAACAGTTCGCGCTGGCCGCCGAACTCCTCGCCCTCCTCGGTGACCGCACCCGCCTGACCCTCCTGCACGCGCTGACGGCGGGCGAGTCCGACGTCAGCACCCTCACGGAGGCCTGCGACGCGGCCCGCCCGGCGGTCAGCCAGCACCTGGCGCGGTTGCGTCTGGCCGGTCTGGTCACCACGCGCAAGGAGGGCCGCCGGGTGATCTACGCCTTGAGCGACGGTCATCTGCGACGGCTCGTCGACGAGGCGTTGAACGTGGCGGACCACCGCCTCACCGACCGCCCGCCGCACGACTGACCGCCGTGCAACTGACGGCCGTACAACTGAGGGCCGTGGCTCAGGAGTTGGGGCCCTTGCCCAGGTAGCTCTCCGCGAACGCGAGGCCCGCGGCCGGGGATTCGAAGACGCGGCGGAGGCGGGCGAGGGTGGTGCCCGCGTGGTAGGGGTCGCCGGACGACGTGCCGTGGTACACCTCGGAGAGCCACTGGGAGAACTCCTGGTAGTCCCACACGCGGCTCAGACAGGCCTCCGAATAGCCGCCCAGGCCCGCGGAGTCGCCCTTCGTGACATACGCGACGAGCGCGTCGCCGAGCAGGAACGCGTCGTGCAGGGCGAGGTTCATGCCCTTCGCGGCGATGGGCGCCGTGAGGTGGGCCGCGTCGCCGGCGAGGTAGAGCCGGCCGAACACCATGGGTTCGACAACGTAGTTGTGCATGTCGAGCACGCGCTTCTCGATGAGCCGGCCCTCGGTCAGCGGCGGGGCGCCGGTCGCGGCGAGGCGGTGCTGGAGCTCGGCCCAGACGCGTTCGTGGGGCCAGTTGCCGGGGTCGTCGCCGGGCGGACACTCCAGGTAGTAGCGGGTGACCTCGGGACTGCGCGCCATGTGCCCGGCGAACCCGCGCGGATGGACACCGAACACCACACAGTCCGACGACGGCGGCGCCTCCGCGAGCAGCGCGAGCCAGCCGATGCCGTAGTCGTGCCGCGCGATCCGCGCCCGCTCCGGCGGCAGCGCGGCCCGGGTCACCCCACGCGCACCGTCGCAGCCCGCCACGAAGTCGCCCTGCACGAGCTGCCGTTGACCCGTCTCCGGGTCGGTGTACGAGACCGCCGGGCGATCGGAGTCGAGATCGTGCAGCCGGACGTCCTGGACGCCGAAACGGATCGCGCCGCCCCGCACGTCCGCGTACTCCCGCACCAGGTCCGTCACCAGCAACGGCTGCGGATAGACAAAGTGGTGATGCCCCGTCAACTCCGTGTACGACAGCCGGTGCCGCTGCCCGCCGAACCGGAACTCGCACTCGGTGTGCAGCTGCGCCCGCTCCAACAGCCGCCCGGCAAGCCCCCGTTGCCGCAGTCCACGGACGGCCCACTCCTCGATGACGCCGGCCCGCGGCCGCTGTTCTATGAACTCCCGGGTCTCGGTCTCCAGCACCAGGCAGTCGATCCCGGCGGCGCGCAGGATGTTGCCGATGGTGAGTCCGGCGGGTCCGGCACCCACGACGACGACCGGGAAGTGTTGTGGGGAGGCCGAGTTGGGGTGGGGGGAGGTGAAGGTCACCGGACCATTATGACGGTGTCCGGACAGCCGAAAACCGGCCACCTGGAGGGCGACCGGTCCGGATCTCGCGGGGGAGGGTTCGGGTCAGTGCGTGGGTGCGTCCGTGATGACGACCTCGTCGATGCTGCGCTCGATCTCCTCGGGCCGCGACGCGGTGGCCTTGGCCCAGTAGTAGATGACGAGCGAGAAGACCGCGACCACCGCGATGTCCCACCACAGTGCGATGTGACCCTGACCCCCGAAGCTGCCCTGCCACGAGATGACACCGAGGCCCAGCAGATAGGCCGGCAGCCACTGCGCGGCCTTCCAGTCCAGCCGGGGCGCGTCGGGCCGCTCGCCGGCCGTGGCATACCAGGCGTAGGTTCCGAGCAGCAGGTAGCCGAGGACGATGGCGACGCCGAGACGCCACAGGGTGTCCCAGCCGGCCCAGTAGATGATGAGGTTGGCCACCACGAACGACAGCGGCGAGAGCACCTTGCCGAAGGGGAGCCGGTAGGGGCGCTCCAGCTGCGGCAGCCGGTCGGCGAACACGCCGTACGCCAGCGGGGCACCGGCATACATCAGGACGCTCGCCGAGGTGATGAACCCGACCAGCTCCTGCCAGCTCGGGAACGGCAGGAAGCAGACCACGCCGGTCACGAAGGAGATGATCAGGCCGAACCACGGCACGCCCCGCTTGTCGGTGTCGGCGAAGACCTTGGGCGCGTAGCCGTTCTTGGACAGGCCGTAGGAGACGCGCGAGGTGGCGGTGGTGTAGATCAGGCCGGTGCCACCGGGGGAGATGATGGCGTCGAGGTACAGCACGACGCTCAGCCAGCCGAGGCCCACCAAGGTCGCGAGACCCGCCCAGGGGCCGCTGATGCCGGTGTACGCCAGCTTGGCCCAGCCGTGCGCGAAGGAACTGCCCGGGAGCGCGCCGATGAAGACGACCTGGAGCAGGACGTAGATGGTCGCGCCGATGGCCACGGAGCCGAGCGTCGCGCGCGGCAGGTCCCGCTTGGGGTCGCGGCTCTCGCCGGCGAGCTGGATGGCCTGCTCGAAGCCCAGCAGGGCGAAGATGATCCCGCTGGAACTGATCGCGCTCAGCACACCCTTGGCACCGAACGGCGCGAAGCCGTGCGAGGTGAAGTTGCCCGGGTGGAAGTTGCCGACCGCGATGATGAATATCGTGGCGAGCGGCACAGCGATCTTCCACCAGGTCGCGGCGCTGTTGGTGTGCGCCAGGACCCGGACGCCCAGGAAGTTGACGACGACGAACACGGCCATGAGGAGGACGGCGACGAGTATCCCGCTGCCCGTCAGGGTCCCGTCGGTGTGCTGGAAGCCCGTCGCCCAGGACCAGTGACCGGCGTAACCGATCATCGCCTCGACCTCGACCGGCGCCACGGTCGCCGCCTGCAGCCAGGAGAACCAGCCGAAGGACATACCGGCCAGGCCGCCGAAGGCGTAGTGCGGGTAGCGTGCCGTACCGCCCGCGACCGGGAACATACCGCCGAGTTCCGCGTGCACCAGGGCCAGCAGCACGATCGCGACCGTGCCGATCAACCACGAGATGATCGCCGCCGGACCGGCCACCACCACGGCCTTCTCGGCGCCGTACAACCACCCGGAGCCGATGATCGAGCCGACCGAGGCCCACATCAGTCCGATCAGCCCGACGTCCCGCCGCAGGCCGCTCGGATCTCTGGTGGCCTCCGGGACGGACTGGTCAACATTCACCATGTCAAGGGGCCTCTCGAAGTCAGCACGCATGCTTAACGGGCAAGAGGCCCCAGGCTAGGAATGAATGAAATAATTACAGAAGTCCGTTGCCTGAAATTTGACTCGGGCCGGAGAGCTTCTTTTACACAGTGTCCGCACAGGTCTGCGCAGGTCAGCCGAGGCGCGGGAGCTCGATCGCCGGGCAGCGGTCCATGACCATGTCGAGACCGGCGGCGCGGGTCCGCTCGTACGCGCCTTCGTCGATCACCCCGAGCTGGAACCAGACGGCCTTCGCGCCGATGCCCACCGCCTCGTCGGCGACCGCGCCCGCGAGGTCGCTGTTGACGAACACGTCCACGACGTCGACCTCGAAGGGGATGTCGGCGAGGGAGGCGTAGCCCTGCTCGCCGTGCACCGTCTCCGCCTTCGGGTGGACGGGCACGATGCGCTTGCCGTAGCGCTGGAGGACGCCGGCCACGCCGTGTGCCGCACGCCGTTCGTTCGACGACAGGCCCACGACGGCCCAGGTGTCGCCGGACTCGGTGAGGATCTTGCGGATCGTTGCTGAGTCGCCGTACATGCTCGGCCTCCTTGGAATCGTGCGCGCCCGCTGCTGCCTGCGACAACAGCGGGCGGAGCACCGTGATTCCTCAGTCCGCGACGACGGACGTGTTGAGGCCCTTGTCGTAGTGGTTGTGCGCGATACGGATGCCCGAGCTGCCGTGGAAGACGAACAGCGGGGAGCTGTACGGCGGTTGGTCCGCCGGGGCCAGGCGGCGCACCGTGTTGCCGGTGAACGTGAAGCCGCCGACGCTCTTGGCGTTGACGACCGTCACGTCGCTGATGTCGAAGGAGTTGTGCTCGACCTTGATGTCGTGGTGGACCGGGTGCGCCGGGTCGACGACCTGGTTGGTCGGCTCGACGAAGATGACCGGGCCGGTGGGGCGGGTGAAGGTGTTGTCGCGGATCGTGAGGTCGGCGACTGGGCCCGACTCGTACCACTGGTAGGCGTCGGCGGAGACGTAGACGCTGGCCATGGACATCGCGTCGAAGCGGTTGCCGCTGATCAGGACCGGCTTGCGGGTGGTGACCAGGATGCCGCGCGTCGGCACGTCGCGGAACGTGTTGCCCGAGATGACGACCGACGGGGTGGCCGTGATGTTCTCGACGACCGTGCCGCCGATCTCGACCCCGGCGGGGACCGGCCGGTCGAAGGCACGTTCATCGCGGTGAGGGACTTGGTGTGGTCCATGCCGCTCGGGCCGTCCACCGCCGTGACCTTCGCGTGCGGGTCCGCCACCGGGGTCATCGTGCGCTGCGTCGTGAACTCGACCTCGTCGCCGGGCGCGAACTGCGGGAAGCCGGCGGTCTGCGGGTGCTCGTAGGCGAGGGTGAGCGTGTTCGGCCCGGGCTGCCCGACGACCTCCAGGTACGTGCCGTGGATGTTGATCGGGTCGTCGTGCGGGCCGTCGAAGAGGCTCCGGGTGATCGAGACCTTGCCCTTGACGCCGGACATCTGCACGAAGTCCGCGAACGACGCCGTCGACCGGCCGGACTTCGGATCGGGTGCGAAGTTCACCTTGTCGATCGAGATGTTCTCGCTGAACTGGCCCACCACGCCGAAGGATTGGAGGTAGTAGGCGTTCATCGAGCGCATCGTGACGTTCCTGGACTGCCAGATGAAGGCGCCCGGTTCCGTCCGCTCGATCAGGCGCATCTGGTAGACGAGCCCGGCGTCCGTCGGCTGCGTCGCGGTGGTGTAGTCGATCCGGATCCGGCGGCCGCCGAGGTCGGTGACCGAGGAGACGTCGTCGAAGAGCGGGTTGTCGCCGCGCCAGGCCCGCTGCGCCTCGGGATCGTGGATCTGGGTGTACTGGAGTCCGTCCGTGCCCGACCAGTACGGCTGTCCGGTGGCCGGGCTCTTCTCGCCGAGCCAGGTGATGTGCGTGCCGTTCACCTCGTACGGGCTGCCGGCCGGGATCTTCAGGACGCGGTAGGCGTGCCCGCCGGTGCCACCCGTGACCCCGGCGGTGGCGACGGTCGCGTCGATGACCTCGGGTGCCGCGTAGTCGAAGGAGAAGTTCTGGAACGTCACGTTCGTCGAGCGGATCGACGCGAACGCCGTCTGCAGACCGTGGTAGACGAGCTTCGCGCCACCGCCGTCGACGGTGACGTCGTGCATGTCCTCGACGAGCAGCCCGATCTTCTTGTCCCGGTAACGCTGGTCCGCGCCAACGGTGTTGGAGACATACAGCTCACGCGTCTCGGCCCGTTCGGGGTAGAGCTGGTAGGTCCCCTTCGAGAACTCGATCCGCACCGCCCGCCCGTGATCGACGCTCCTGGCGTGCCGCAGCGCCGCGACGACGGCGGGCGTGGAGTCCGTCCGGCCGGTGGGGTCGGCCCCGAACGCGTCCACGTCGACCACCGCCACCGGCGTCGTTCTCTGCACCGCGGCGACAGGCCCGCCGCCGCCCACGAGCAGCGCGAGCGCCACCCCGACAAACACGAACCGAGACCGAGACATAGCCCCTCCGGAGCATTCGTGATGCACGGCCATGGGCCGCGAAACACCCGATGAATATGCGGAGTTGCCGCCCATCGTCCGGCCGCAACTCCGACTGGAGTGTGCTTAGATCCGACCTTTAGGTCAATGGTCTGGACGAGTCGGGGGGACTTGGGTCATGCCCTCCGCCGCCTCACGCCTTCGGCGCCCCGGTGCTCGCGCGGATCACCAGCTCGGGATCGAAGAGGAGCTCGCCGACGGGGACATCACGGTTGCCGACCAGGGCGAGGACGCTGCGGCCCGCCTCCGAGGCCAGCCGGTCGGCCGGCTGGCGGACCGTGGTGAGCGGCGGATCGACGAAGTCCATGATCATGGAGCCGTCGTAGCCGACGACCGACACATCGCCCGGCACGTCGTACCCCTGCCGGCGCGCGCCGCGGATCACGCCCAGCGCCATGTAGTCGCTGGCCGCGACGATCGCCGTGGCACCGCGCCCGAGCAGCGAGATCGCGGCGGACTGGCCGCCCTCGACGGTGTACGACTGCCGGACCACCCACTGCTCCGCGTCCTCGACACCACGCTTGGCGAGCGAGGCGACGAAGCCGCTGACGCGCCGGTCGGCTGGGCGGTTGCCGATCGGGCCCGACGCCATGCCGATACGGCGGTGCCCGAGCCGGTACAGATGGTCGACGGCGAGTTCGGCGGCGAGCAGGTCGTCGGTGGAGAAGACCGGCGCCTCGCTCACGCCCTCGAACCGGCCGTTGATCCCGACGAACGGGATCCTGCGCGACCGCAGCAGTTCGTACGCCGAAGGGTCGGCGCCCTCAAGAGTGTTGCTGGCCGAGAGGAACACGACGGCCGCGACGCCCCGGTCGGCGAGCGAGGTCACGAAGTCCAACTCCTGTACCCCGCCCGGGAAACACGGGCACAGGACCGTCTTCAGGCCGTGCGGGGCGAGCACGGACTCGATGCGCTCGGCGACATCGGCGAAGAACGGGTTGGAGACCAACTCCGTGACGACCGCGACGAGTTGCCCCCGGGTCTGTCGCTCGTACCCCAGGTCGGACATCGCCTGCTCGACCGCCTCGCGGGTCTTGCGGGACACACCCTGGCGGCGGTTGATGACCCGGCTGACCGTGGCCTCGCTCACCTCCGCGCGCTCCGCGACCTCGGTGATGCCGACCTTCATGCGGTTCCCTCCGAGCCTGACTTGCAAGAAGCAGATGAAAACTTTCAGCGCACCCTTCCCTTTAAAGTAGCAGCAGAACTGCGTGTCTTCCGTGTTTCTCGCGCATGACCATTGAATCGCCACTTCCGCCCCTGCTAGCTTTCCGGCCACCACGCGGCCCCCACCCCGCAGTGACCGAGGACCGGGAGATCCGATGAAGCCCTCAAGGCTCATGCTGCTCACCGCTGTTGCCCTGCTCGCCCCGATGGCTCCCGCTCTGTCGGCCACCGCGTCCGCCGCACCCCGCCCCCAACTCGCCATTCCGGACCCGGGGTTCGAGAACGGCGGCACGGGCTGGACCTTCACCTCGGGTGCCGGCGTCGGCACCGGCAACAAGCACGGCGGCGAACGCTTCCTCTACCTCGACGCCGGAGCGGGCAAGAGCGCACAGCTGACCATCGTGGCGCCCAGGAACGGGAGTTACGACTTCTCCGCGTGGATCGGGAGCGCCGGCACCGGCGGCACGTACACGATCCGGCGCAACGGCGAGACCGTCCGGACGATCACCCTGCCGCAGCACCCCGGGTACGCCCGGTACACCATCAGCGACGTCGCGTTGAAGACCGGCGACCGGCTCCAGATCGAATTCGGCTCCGGCAGTGCCTGGGTCAACGCCGACGACCTGATGATCTCGCCCGCCGCGCCCGCCGACCCGAAGGTCACCTCGTCCGACCCCGAGGCCGTCGCGATGTTCGACTGGGCGCAGAAGAAGGCCAACAGCTGGGTCCAACTCCCGGGCACCGTAGGCCCGGTCAACGTCGACGAGTACCAGACCGGCGGCACCGGCAGCGCGGCGTACGAGCCCACCTATTGGGCCGGATACGCCAACCGCAGCGCCTACTACTCCCGCGACATGACCCACCAGCTCGCCGGCGCCCACCTCATCGGGCTCGACGCCGAGAACGAGACGATGCTCCGCTCGTACGCGCGGTCGGCCACCGCCGAGCACAAGTACTTCCCGGTGTGGTCCCTCAACTTCGACGCCAAGACCTACCTGAGCATCGACTACAAGAGCCCGGACAATTTCGTCCGCGAGGTGCCGGCCACGTTCGAGCTCGTCGAGAAGGCGGCCCAGGCGTACCTGTGGACCGGCGACCGCAGATACGTCGACGACCCGGTGCTGTGGGACTTCTACCGGCACGCCACCGAGCAGTTCATCGACCTGCACAACTCCGCCAAGGACAACGGGAAGGTGAAGGTCGCCGAGGGTACGGGCCAGGGCATCTTCCAGGGCGCCGCCAGCTACAACGAGCAGGACGGCGACGGTCTCGCCGAGGCCGGGGACGGCATCGCCTCCGAGTACCAGGCCTACCTGGCGATGGCCGTGCTCGCCCGCGGCAAGGGCGACACCGCGCTGGCCAGGACGTACGACAAGCGTGCCGCCGACCTGAAGACGTACTTCAACGACGACTGGAGCGGCACCGGCAGCGGGGCCGACATGGTCCGCGCGTACACCACCTCCGGCACCCCGGTCACCGGCTGGGGCAAGGAGAACAGCGTCTTCATGCCGATGAAGCAGATCATCGAACCCGGCCCGCGCAACGACGCCTACCTCGACTACATCCAGGCACAGGAACTGGGCCCGGACGGCTCGCCCAACATCGAGTCGACGACCTATCTGCCGGACATGTTCTTCAAGAACAACCGCCCCGACACCGCCTGGCAGTGGATGAAGAAGATCTACGGCGAACGGGACACCCAGCACGTCAACTCCAGCCAGGGCCCCGACGGGGACTACCCCGAGGTGTCGTTCACCCTGGTCAGCCAGACCGTTCAGGGCCTGATGGGCATCACTCCGGACGCACCGAACCACAAGGTGACCACCCAGTCGCAGCTGCCGACCGGCATGAAGTGGCTCCAGGCGGCGGACGTCCCCATCGGCACGGGCACGGTCACCGTCCGCCACGACGGCGCGACCAAGACCACGCTGACGAACAACTCCGGCAAGGATTCCTACAGTTGGGAGGCTCGCTTCCCCGGCGTCCACAAGAAGATCAAGGTCAACGGCGTCCCGCAGCACGTGCGCGCCAAGGTGGTCGACGGCGTGACCTACACGTACGTGACACCGACGGTACGGGCCGGGGCGACGGCGGTGGTGCAGGTGACCGACTGACGCGGACACCGGCTCACCGAGGGCTCCGTAGTGCGACGGCGAGATCGTCGAGGTACCGCGCGACCGGACCCAGGGTGAGCAGGCCGCTGCCCGCCCCGGCCGACTCGGCCGCGGCGGGCGTCAGTTCGGCGAGTGCGCGCTCCATCGTCGCCCGGTCGTCGACCGCGATGGCGGCGCGGGCGGCCAGGCACCAGAGAGCCTCGAAGAGGAGGTCGCGGGGCGGGTCCGGGATCGAACTCAGCGCCGTCAGGGCTTCGTCGGGGCGGTCGCGGGCGAGCAGCACCAGCGGGCGGGCCCACGGCTCGTAGGGTCCCCAGTCGAGGCGCTCGTCGGTCTGGGCGCGCTGCCCGTTCCGCAGCCGCAGGCACAGCAGGGCCAGAGGCAGCAACCCGTGCTCCAGCCCGGGCATACCGGCTCCGTCCAGCCGAAGTGCCGCTCGCTGGTAGGCAGTTGCCACCTCAGTCGGGTGTGGGCTGCCGGTCGCGGAGAGCCGTAGAACCCGGTACCACTCGGTGAACACGCCCACCAGCGGCAGTTCATGACGCTCCGCCAGCCGGTCCGCTGCCGTCGCGTGTTCGTCGGCTCCGGTGAAGTCCGCGAGGGCGCTGCGGGACTGGAGCCGTACGAGATGTCCGAGCACCTCGTACGTGACAAGGCCGTGCCGGGCCGACAGGGCGATCAACTCGGTGCCGATCGCGTCCCGTTGAGGGGCCAGGCCCGCGCGGTGGAAGGTCTGCATGAACGTGCCGTTGAGGGCGAAGGCGAGCAGGGCGGGGTCGTTCAACCGGCGGGCGATGTCCTCGGCCTGGCGTGCGGCCTGGGGTCCGCGGGCGGAGCGGGTGCCGCGTGACTCCAAGGCGATCGTGGCCAACAGGCGGGCCCGCGTGGCGAGATGGGCCTCCGGCGGGAGCGCGGCCAGGGTGTGCTCGGCCGCGGCCACCGTGTCCGCCGCCTGCTGCGGGTCGTCGACGCGGGTCCAGATCGCGGGGACGTCGTAGGCGCCGATGACGCGGGCGGTGAGTTCCGGGTCGCCCAGTTCCCGCGCCGCCGTGATCGCCGCGAGGCGGTGCCGGCGGGCCGCTTCCAGGCCGCCGCCTCCGGTCACCGCGAGGTTGCGGAGGAGTCCCACGGTCGATTCCAGGCGGGCCCGGGCGCCGGATGCCACGGTCTGGTCGTAGGCGGCGGCTGCCTGCGCCCATACGCGCTCGGTCGGGCTGCTCGGATCTGACACGGGGGCGAGGTGCGAGGCGTGGGTGGGTGAGGGCGGACGGCCGTGGTGCGGGTCGGGGTCCAGGTGCGCCGCATGGTCCAGGATGTCCGCCTCCAGGCGGCGCAGCGTCGGGCCCGGGTCCGCTCCGAGTTGTTCCACGAGGAGGGTGCGGGCCCGGCGCAGTACCGCGAGCGCGTCGCCCTGGCGGCCGGTGCGGTAGAGGGCCAGGGTCAGCAGGCGCCAGGCGTCCTCGCGCCAGGGGTGTTCGGCTACGTGTGCGTCCAGGTCGGGGACCGCCTCCGCGGCCCGGCCCAGGGCGAGTTGGGTCTCGGCTCGGCGTTCGACGGCGTGCAGGCGGAGTTCGGTGAGGCGGGAGCGTTCCGCGCGGGCCCAGGTCTCGTCGCCGAAGTCGGCGTAGGCCGGGCCCCGCCACCAACTCAGCGCCTCCTCCAGCCGGTTGAGCGCGTGCGGGCCCGGCAGGGTTGCGGCGGCGGTCACCGCCCGTTCGAAGCGCCAGGCGTCCACAGCCTCGGGCTTGGCGCGCAGCGCGTACCCCGGGCCCTCGGTGACGAGCAGCCGGGCCGGAGTCCGCGGCGGGCGCTCCGGTTCCAGGGCCCGGCGCAGCGCGGCGACGAAGGTGCGAATCGCGCCCACCGCGTCGGCGGGCGGCTCGTCCTGGCCTGCCCACAGGTCGTCGACAAGGCGTGTCACCGGTACGACCCGACGCCGGGCGACCAGCAGCCGGGCCAGCACGGCCCGGTGCCGCGGGCCCTTCAGGGCGATCGTGTCCCCGGTGCCGTCCCAGGCCGCGACCGGCCCCAGCACCCCGAACGCGGCCTCCATCGCCGACCACCCTTTCCGGGGCATCGCCCCAGGTCACCGTAGCGCGCTCATTCGTTGCTCATCGGCGCGCGGCAGGCTCGGCGGCATGTCAACGACCATCCCCGGCTTCACCTACCAGCGCGTCCCCGTCGCGGACGGCGTCACCCTGAACGCCGCCGTGTCCGGCTCGGGCGGCCCGATCGTGCTGCTGCACGGCTTTCCGCAGACCCACCTCATGTGGCGCCATGTCGCCGCCGACCTCGCGGCCGACCACACCGTGATCTGCCCCGACCTGCGCGGCTACGGCGCGAGCGACAAGCCCGCCGAGACCGACGGCTCCGGTTACGCCAAGCGCACCATGGCGGCGGACATCGTCGCGCTGGCCCGCGCCCTGGGCCACGACCGTTTCGCGCTCGCCGGGCACGACCGCGGCGCCCTGGTCGCCTTCCGTGCCGGACTCGATCACCCCGGCACGATCACCCACCTCGCCTGCCTCGACGTGCTCCCCACGCTGGACATGTGGGACGTGATGCACGGTGTCACCGCGGCCGTCGGCTTCCACCTCTACCTGATGGCCCAACCCCCGGGCCTGCCCGAGCAGTTGATCGCCGGCGCGCCCGACGCGTTCTTCGGTCACTTCCTCGACCTCTGGACCAACGACCCGTCCGCGATTCCCGCCGGCATCCGCACCGCCTACCTGGAAGCCTGCCGCGCCGCGGTCCCCTCGATCGTGGCCGACTACCGCGCCTCCGCCGGCGTCGACGTCACCCACGACCGGGCCGACCGCGACGCCGGCAACCGGCTGCGGATGCCGGTCGCCGTCCTCCAGCAGGACTGGGGCGCGGCTCTCGGCTTCGACGCGGCGGCCCTGTGGAGCGCCTGGGCACCGGACCTGCGGCACGAGACCGTGACCTGCGGCCACTTCATGGCGGAGGAGGACCCGGCCGTCGTCGCGAAGACACTGCGGGAGCTTGTCGCCGCCCGCTGAACCGGTGCGCCTCAGGCGGTCCTCGCGGTCACGGTGAAGTCGACGTCCTCGCCGACCGCCGAGACCCCGTTGACGGCGGCGCCGGCGCGCAGTCGCCCGCGCACACCTCGCGCTCGGCGGCGTCCAGGACACTCACCCGCGCCCCCGGACAGGAGGTCCCGGCGAGCCGCGCCGCGCCGGACAGCGTGAACGGACAACCGCCGTCCTTCCACGAACCGGGCCCCGAGTCACGGACGTAGGTGTACGTGCCGCTCGCGCCGTCGGCGGTCACCTCGCTACCCAGACCCCGTGCGGAGAACTCCCCGGAGTCGGTCCGAAGCGGAGCGGCCGTGGCGGCGGCGACACCGGTCGGGAGGAGCACGACGGTCAGGAGCAGAAGCAGCGGTCGCCGTCGGACGGGCATCGGCGAACGGGTGAACGCCGACGAGGTCACGCCCCTCGGTGTACCGGACAGACCGGGGTGAATCCCGCCAGCTCAGCCGGAACAGAGCGAACATGCATGCGTACGGCCCTCCGCCCGCCTACGCTCAGCCCGTGCTGCGCATCACCGACGCCCGAACCGGCGAGCCCGTCGAAGCCGCCCCCGCCCGCCGTGGCCTGACCAGGGTCGAGGCGCACGCGTCGGGCCTGGCACCCACGACACTACGAGTGCTCCTCATCTCAGATCTCCTCGTACGCGCCCTGGAACTCGGCGGCACCCCCGTGTGGTCGCTCCTCACCGGCGAACACGAGCAGGCCGAACTCCGCGCCGCGGCAAGGGCTTTGGGCATACGGCCCTTCGAGGACGGCGGAGACCTCGGCTCCGGACTGGGCGAGGCCCAGGTACTCCATGTGGCGACGGAGGGCGTCGAGACACCCGGGGGAGTCCTGGTGGCCGTAGCACCCGTCGATTCCCCCACGGCCGCCGCGCCCGGCCTCTCCGACCCGGGCGCGCTCCGCCTCGCCCTGCTCTCGCACCCCCGTGACCTGCCGGTACGGCTCGACGCGGACGCCCTGGAGGAGGCGCGGCGGACGCTGGCGCACTGGCGCGGTTCCGTCGCCGACTGGGCGCGGCGGGCCTCGCGGCCGGTGCCCGACGAGGTGCGTGCGGAGCTGCGGACCGCCTGGGAGGACGACCTGAACGTGCCCGAAGTCCTGGACGTGCTGCGCCGGGTGGAGACCTGGCCCGACCTGGCGGACGGCGCCCGCTTCGAGACGTACGCCTACGCGGACCGGCTTCTCGGGCTCGAACTCACCCGTGACATCGGGTCGTTGGCGTGAACGCCCGCGCCGGGGCCCGTCCGTTGCGCCGCCTGGTCGTGCTGCGGCACGCCAAGTCCGCCTGGCCCGAGGGCGTTCCCGACCACCAGCGCCCCCTCGCCCCGCGCGGGCGCCGCGACGCCCCGGCCGCCGGCATCGCCCTCGCCGCGACCGACTCCCTGCCGGACCTCGCCCTGTGCTCCACGGCCGTACGGGCGCGCCAGACCTGGGAGCTGGCGTCCGCCGAGTGGGGCACCCCGCCGCCGGTGCGGTACGAATCGGGGCTGTACGCGGCCGACGTAGCGGACCTTCTCGACGCCGTCCACCAAGTGCCGCCCGAGGTCGAGACGTTGCTCCTGATCGGCCACAACCCCGGCCTGGAGGAACTGGTCCTCGACCTCGCCGGCGACAGCCTTGACGACGCGCTCGACGAGGTCCGCGTGAAGTTCCCGACCTCGGCCATCGCGGTGCTGGCCTGGCACGGCAGCACCTGGCAGGAACTCGCCCCGGGCACAGCCTTGTTGACGGGCCTGACCGTGCCGAGAGGCAGGAAGAAGTGAGACTTCAGGGCCGTGGGGAGCGGGACCAACTCGCCGGCAACTGAAGGCGTTCCGCGGAGGGGGACCCAGGTTCGGCGGTGGAGACGCCCGGGTCTGCTCGGGGTCGTCGGCCGCCGAGGCCGGACTGCCGCTGCCCCATCTGGCCACCGCCTTCGTCCGGGCCCATCCGGCGGTCACCGCGGTCTCATCGGCCCGCGCCGCCCCGACCCCACCCCGCCGATCACCGACAAGCGCCTGCGCCGCCGCTGGCTTGCCGCCGCCGTCGGTCAACACCCTTGCCGTGAGCGGCCGTTCAGCCGACGTGGACGCGCGGTCGCCGTTCCGGATCCGGTTCCGCGCGGCGCAGGACCTCGCGGGTCGCCGGTGCCACCTCGCCGTCGCCGAAGACGAGGAAGCGGATCAGGTGGCTGACGGGGTTGCCCTCGGTCCAGGTGAAGTAGGCGTGCGGAACCTCGCCGGTGCGGTCGCGCAGCGAGAGGAGGACGGCGGCGATCGCGTTGGGGACCGTGGGGCCCTCGACGCGGAGTCGGCGTACTCCGTACTTCTTGTCGCCGTGCACGGAGATGTCCGCCGAGAAGTCCGAGGAGTCGCGGAGGAACACCTCCAGGAACAACACCGGCCCGCCGTCCGGGATATGGGTCTCCTCGCGCTGGCTGTACTCCTTGGCGCGGTACTCACGGGTGCTGTGTTCCTGAGGCTCGTTCGCGATCACCCGGAGCGGACCGCGGCGTGCCGCCTCGTCGATGAAACGGGACGCCTCGTCGTCGAACGTGATCTCGGCGGCGCGGAGTTCGAAGGCGCGGTGCACGCGTGAACCGAACGACGTCACCAGGATCAGCACGATGAAGATGCCCGCGATCTTGATGCCGTCGGGCCGTTCGATGACGTTCGTGACGAGCGTGTACGCGAACACGGCGGTGATCACGCCGAACCCGAGCGTGGCCTTCCGATGGCCCCGCTTGTGCACGGTGACCGTCGAGGCGACGGCCGCGGAGAGCATCAGCACCAGCACCCCCGTCGCGTACGCGCCGCTCTGCGCGTCGACGCTCGCGTGAAACCACAGGGTGATCAGGACGGCCGTCACCATGAAGACCAGGACCAGGGGGCGTACCGCCCCCGTCCACTCCGGCGCCATGCCGTAGCGCGGCAGATAGCGCGGTACGAGGTTCAGCAGGCCGGCGAGTGCGGAGGCGCCCGCGAACCACAGGATCGCGATGGTCGAGACGTCGTAGAACGTGCCGAAGACCTGGCCCAGATGCTCGTGCGCGAGATAGGCGAGCGCGCGGCCGTTCGCCGGGCCGCCCGTCTTGAACGCGCTCTGCGGGATCAGGATGGTTGTCGCCAGGCTGGACAGCAGCAGGAAGCCGGACATGATCAGGGCGGCCGTGGTGAGCAGCTTGCGGGTCTCGCGGATCCGGCCCGCGGGCTTCGCCCAGGTGTCCGTGTCATCGCCCTTGACCTGCGGCATCACCGCCACACCGGTCTCGAAGCCGGACATGCCGAGCGCGAGTTTCGGGAAGACCAGCAGCGCCACCCCGACCATCGCGAGCGGCGAGGAGTGCGCGGCCGTCATCGCGTCCGTCCAGTCGCCGATCTTCACAGGATGGCTCAGCACCTCCCAGGCGGACACCGCGAGCACCACCACGTTGAGCGTGAGATACACGCCCACCAGCACCACGGCGATCCCGATGGCCTCCCGGAACCCCTTGAGGAAGACCGCGCCCAGCGCCCCGACGAGCACCAGCGTGATCCAGGTGTTCCCGCCGTGCATCCAGCCCGGCGCGAACGGGTTCTCCACGACGTGCGCCGCCGCGTCCGCCGCCGACAGGGTGACGGTGATCATGAAGTCCGTCGCCGCGAAGCCCAGCAGCACCAGGACGAAGATCTTCCCCGACCACCACGGCAGCAGCCGCTCCAGCATGGCGATCGACCCCTCGCCGTGCGGGCTCTCGTGCGCCACCCGCCGGTAGACAGGCAGTGCCCCGAGGAGCGTCAGCCCGATCAGGACGACGGTCGCCAGCGGGGACAGCAGTCCGGCCGCGAGGGCGGCGATGCCCGGCTGGTAGCCGAGAGTGGAGAAGTAGTCGACGCCGGTCAGACACATGACCCGCCACCAGCGGTGACCCTCGTGCTCCGGGTCCGGGGTGGCGTGCGGGCCCGGATGCCGGGCGCTCTGCTCGCTCAGACCGTCCAGGAGCCAGGCCCGGCAGCGCTCCGCGGCGGACCCGGAACCGCCGGACGCCGTGGTCTCCGTAGGGTCCACCTGCGCGCCGGTCATGCTGAGAACTCCCTGTGATCGGACGATCGTGCCCGGTGCCAGGGCAACGAGGAGCGAGTATCCACCACATCGTCACCCGCACCCGGACCGGGGGCGACCCCTGACCCTGCGCATAGGCTGGGCGGATGCAGGACGAGTACCGCACAGTGGCCCGCCCGGGCGTGCACGAGACCGAGGTCAACCGCTCCCGCTTCCTGTGCGCCCTCGCCCCGGCGGCCACCGAACAGGAGGCCCAGGACGTCATCGCCCGCATCCGCAAGGACCACACGGACGCCTCCCACAACTGCTTCGCCTACGTCATCGGCGCCGACGCCGCGATCCAGAAGGCGAGCGACGACGGCGAACCCGGCGGCACGGCAGGCGTCCCCATGCTCCAGATGCTGCTGCGCCGCGACATGCGGTACGTCGTCGCCGTCGTCACCCGCTACTACGGCGGCGTCAAGCTCGGCGCGGGCGGCCTCATCCGGGCCTACGGCGGCTCGGTCGGCGAGGCCCTCGACACCCTCGGCACGATCACCCGCCGCCGCTTCCGCCTCGCCACGGTGACCGTCGACCACCAGCGCGCGGGCAAGATCGAGAACGACCTGCGCGCCACCGGCCGCGCGGTCCGGGACGTCCGCTACGGCGAGGAGGTCACCATCGAGATCGGCCTGCCGGACGCCGAAGTGGACGCGTTCCGGGGGTGGTTGGCGGATGCGACGGCGGGGACGGCGGGGCTGGAGCTGGGCGGCGAGGCGTACGGGGACGTGTGAGGGGCTTGGGATCTTGACGGTACGTCAGAAGATCTGTGGCTGATGGTGTGTCAGGAGGCCCAAGACCAGACCTGGTTGGGGCTGCCCGCGCAGCCGAAGGTCTGGACGGTCTGACCGTCCTTCCCCGACTCCGAGGCCTCCGCGTCCAGACAGAAACCGTCCGGGGCGCTGACCAGGGTCCCGGCGCCGCCCAGTTGCCACCGCTGCGCGCTCAGCCCGTCGCAGCTCCTGACCCGGATCTTCGAGAAGTTCTGGCCGACCGTGCTCGCGTCGGCGTCCAGGCAGGCGTGGTTGCCCTGATTGACCACCAGGTACTGGGAGTTGTGCCCGGGCACCCGGAACAGCGCCCACTTCTGCGGTGCCGTGCCGTTGCACGCCCACACCTGTACCGCGGTGACATGGGCGTCGAGGCAGCGGGCGACATCGACCGTGTGGACGCGCTCGGTCACCGTCACCGTACCGGCGCGGACCGGCCCGCGTTCCGTGCCGTACAGCAGCTTCGCCGTCTGCGCGTCGACCGTGCCGCCGGCGGTGGTCCCGGCCTCGGTCTGGAAGACCTTCAACGCGTCGACCGTCGCCTTCCCGAACTCGCCGTTGGCCGTGACGTGCAACCCGTAACCGGCGAGCAGGAGTTGGAGTGCCTTGACGCAGTCGCCGTGGGCGCCCGAGGTGAGTTCGGTGACGCAGGAGGAGATCCGGATGTCGAGGTTCGCGGGATCACGGGTGACCGGCGCGCTCGTCGGGCTCTGCGACGACCCGCCCTTCGTCGCCGACGCGGAGGCGGCCGTACTCGGTGAACTGCCCGGCCCCGAGGGCGAGTTCTCCGGTACCGCGAGCGCCGGGGGCGTCCCCGGTCCGGGACCGGCCGACGTCCCGCTGTCGTCGTGGTGCAGCAGGAGCAGCGTCGCGGTGATGCTGCCGGCGACGAGAAGGGCGGCCTCGGCGACGGCGGCCGCGATCAACTTCCCGCGTTTGCCAGGGGTGTTCGCGCGTTTCCGGGACGTGGTGGGCGGGTCCGAGGGTGCCGCCGAAGGGTGGGC
>NZ_JBXVPZ010000140.1:0-21278 GCF_057961495.1 Streptomyces sp. P5F9
ATCGCGGAGACGTACGTCCATGTCGAACTCTTCGACCTGGCGCTGAACGTGCTGGCCCGCGCCGACGAGGACATGCGCCCCGGCGAGAGCCTGCCCGAGCAGGTGGTGAGCCATGTCGCCGCCGCCGTCGGTTCGGTGGTCGCGCAGGCCGGCATCGAGGGCGCGCGGGTGCTGGGCGTCGGGGTGAGCGTGCCGGGGCAGGTGGACCGCGACACCGGTGTCTCGGAGTACGCGCCCAACTGGGACTGGCACGACGTGCCGTTGCTCGACCTGCTGTCCGAAGTGATCGCCTATCCCCTGTACTTGGACAATCCGCTGCGCGCCTGCGCGGTCGCCGAGATGTGGTTCGGGGCGGCGCGCGGGCGCGGGGACGCGGTGGTGGTCAACCTCGGGACCGGGGTCGGCGCGGGGCTCGCGCTCGGCGGGGCGCTGTACCGGGGGGTGAGCAACAGCGCGGGCGAGTGGGGCCATACGACGCTCGTGCTGGACGGGCGGTTGTGCCGCTGCGGCAACCACGGCTGTGTGGAGGCGTACGTCGGCGCACCCGGAATCATGCTGAACCTACGGGAGTTGAGCCCGCAGAGCCCGCTGCTGCACCCCGACGACCAGACGGCCACCATCGACGCCCTGGCCCGCGCCGTGACCACGAACGACCCCGTGGCGCTCAAAGTCGTGCGGGAGACGGCCCGTTACATCGGTGCGGGCATCGCCAACCTGGTCAACATCCTCAACCCCGAAGTCGTCGTGCTCAGCAGCTGGGTCGCCCGCAGGCTCGGTGAACCCCTGCTGCACGAGGTGCGCGAGGCCGTCCAACGGCACGCGCTCAGGCGGCCGTTCGCCGCCACCCAGATCGTCCTCTCCCCCATTCTCACCGACCCGGCGTGCCTGGGCGCGGCGACGTTCGCGCTCGAAGGGGCACTTCAGTCGGTGGGGCAGCGAGGCGCGTCCTCGCAGAAAAAGGCACAGCCAGGCAAGCGCACTATCCCCGCAAGGAGCCGTACCGCACCACCTTCATGACGACGGAAGGGATGCCCGTGACTCACCCCCACCCCAGGAGAACGATCCTCGCGACAGCGGCAGCCGCGCTGGCTGTCACCGGGGCCCTGCTCTCCGCGCCGCCCGCGACCGCCGACGGCGTCGCACCGGCCGAAGTCTCCCCCCACGCGGCCCAGACCATCGACAACATCGGCGCGTCCGGCGCCTGGTGGGTCAACGACCTTCAGAACTTCACGCCCGCGGTCCAGGCCCGGGTGGCCCAACTCCTGTTCTCCGCCAAGGGGTTGGACCTCTCCTCATACCGCTACAACATCGGCGGTGGCGGCACCGCGGTCACCACCCCGGCCCGCGCCGCGCAGGACTTCCTGAACGCCGACGGCACGTACGACTGGAGCAAGGACAAGGGCGGTCGGACGTTCCTCAAGTACGCCGCGCAGTACGGCGTGCAGGACCTGATCGGCTTCGTCAACAGCGCGCCCGCGCAGTGGACGACCAACGGGCAGAGCTGCGGCGGCCAGTTGAAGCCGGAGAACGAGAGCGACTACGCGAAGTACGTCGCCGACGTCACGGCCCACTTCGCGAAGCAGGGCGCGAAGTTCGACTACATCAGCCCCTTCAACGAGCCGAACAACGATTTCGGCGACTGCGGCCAGGAGGGCATGCAGGTCACCGTCGACCAACGCGACGACATCGTGCGGGCGTTGGGCGCCGAACAGAAGGCCCGGCACCAGAAGACGTCGATCATCGCCGACGAGTCGAGCAGCACGGTCAGCTTCTCGACCGAGGTCCCGCAGTGGATCTCGCAGCCGGACACCGCGCAGTACGTGTCGAAGCTGGCGCACCACACGTACAACAACCCGAACGACGGCCAGTTGGGCAACGTCTACGGGACGGCGAAGACGGTCGGCAAGGACTCCTGGGCCACCGAGATCTGCTGCTTCGGCAAGGGCGGCACGGGCTGGAACCAGGAGTACGACCCGACCATCGACAACGCCCTGCTGATGTCCCGGATCATCTACAAGGACTTCGCGAGCTCGCACGACTCGGCGTTCCAGTGGTGGGTGGCCCTCGCCAGCGGCTACGGCACGGACCCGGCCGCGCGCAACGACGTGGGCTGGAACGACGGGCTGATCTACTACGACCCCGACTACGCGACGAACGGCAACCAGACCCTGTACTTCACCAAGCGGTACTACGCGCTCGGCCAGTACAGCAAGTTCGTGACCCCGGGCTCGGTCGCGCACAACGTGACGGGGGCGCCGAGCGGTGTCGAGGTGAGCTCGTACGACCGGGACGGCAAGTGGGTCGTCGTGGTCAACAACCAGAACACGACGGACACTTCGCTGAATCTGCACTTCAACAGCAAGGTTCCGGTGCGGGCGACGCAGGCGGTCCGCACCTCGGCCACGGAGAACTGGGCGAAGGTCGCGAAGCCCGACGTGAGCGGCTCCACGGTGTCCACGAGCCTCGCGGCCCGCTCGGTCACGACGTACGTCTTCGACCAGAAGGACCGCAAAGGCGGTAAGGGACACGGGAGTTCGACGGCCGTCACGGGCGCTCTCCAGGGCAAGCAGTCCGGCAAGTGCCTGACGGCGGACACCTCCGGGGCCGCGCTCGCCACCTGCACGGGCGGGGCCGAGCAGGCGTGGTCGTACGACGCGAAGGGCGGCCTGAAAAGTGCCAACGGGTATCTGACGGCGGGGAGTTCGGGGCTGACGACCACCGCCGACTTCACGGGTGATCCCGGTCAACGGTGGCTCCTGAACGCCAACGGCCAGATCCTCAGCGAGGCGTCCGGGAAGTGCCTCGACGTGAGCGGGCAGGCGACCGCGGACGGCAGCAAGGTGATCCTCTACAGCTGCAACGGCGGGGCCAACGAGGCCTGGTCAAAGGTGTAATGACCACCTGAGTGCAGGGTGCGGGTCGCCTCCGCGGCGGCCCGCGCCTTCGTCACGTCCGGTATCCCGAACATCACACAACGCTTCGAACAGACTTCGTCCAACCCCTTGCCGAAGGCTTAGGCGAAGGTTAACGTCCCGCACCGCACCTCGAATTGAGCCACTGGCCGCCACTCAGTCGTGGAGCCGTGGAGCCGCAGCCGCGCGAGAGACAAGGACGTCACCATGTCGGCAATGAGCAACAGCAACTGGTCCCGCCGATCGATATTCAGGGCGGCCGCGGGGATGGCCGCGGCCGGCACGCTGGCCGCGTGCGGCGGCAACAACGGGCGGGGCGGGGGCTCCGGTTCGGGCAAGCAGCTCGTCCAGTACTTCCACGCGTACGGCGAGGCGGGCACCGAACAGGCCATCAAGCGGTACGCCAAGGCCTACTCGAAGGCCAACGTGTCCACCACCTGGATCACCGGCACCAACTTCGAGGCCAAGCTCTTCTCGTCCCTGCTCACCAAGCAGGCGCCCGACGTCTTCGAGTTCCACCCGCAGTTGCAGCTCATCAAAAGCGGTCAGGTGGCCGACCTGAGCGACATCATCGATCCGGTCAAGGACGACTTCAACCCGGCCGACATCAAGTCGCACACCGTGGACGGCAAGGTCTACGGGGTCCGGATGATCGACGACCCGCAGTTCTTCTACTACCGCAAGTCGATGCTGGAGAAGGCCAAGGTCGAGGTCCCGACCACGCTGGACGAACTGCTGGAAGCCGCCGCCAAGTTGACCACCGACAAGGTCAAGGGCATCGATCTCGGCAACGACTTCACGCCGGTCCAGGGCAACCTGATCTGGTCGGCCGGCGCCGACACCCTTGACTCGAACAACCAGATCGCCTACCACACGGACGCGGTGGTCCAGGGCCTCAAGCAGCTCCGCCAGCTGTTCACCAGCGGCCATGTACTCCTCGACGCGCCGACCGACTGGTGGGACCCGTCCTCGCTCAACCAGGGCCTGTGCGCCATCCAGTGGGGCGGCCTGTGGTCCATGCCGGCCATGCAGAAGGCGCTCGGCGACGACCTCGGCATCTTCCCGTTCCCGAAGGTCGGCGACAGCGGCAAGCCGTCGGTCACCAACGGCGGTTGGTCGATGTTCGTCAACGCCAAGGGCGAGAACGTCGAAGCGGCCAAGGCGTACGTGAAGTGGCTGTGGATCGAGCAGAAGAAGTACCAGGAGGACTGGGCGCTCTCGTACGGCTTCCACATCCCGCCGCGCAGCTCGATAGCCGCGCAGGCCACCAAGCTCAAGTCGGGTCTGCCGGCCGAGGCCGTCAAGCTCTTCACCGACTACGGCCACTTCGACAACATCGCCTGGGACCAGACGATGATCACCGCCCTCAACGACGTGATCGCGTCCAGTGTCCGCAAGGGCGGCGACCCGGAGGCCGCGCTCGACGCCTGCGACAAGAAGGTCAACGTCGAGCTCAAGAAGCTGTTCGGATAGGCCGGCGGACGGAACACGACATGTCGACCACCACCACGCGCGGGGTCGCCCAGCCCGCCCCGGCCAAGGCCTCCCAGGCCCGGCCGCGGCGGGGCCTGCGGTCCAACGCCACCCTGAACTTCTGGCTCTTCACCGGCCCCTTCCTCATCGGCCTGGTGATCTTCGTCTTCGTCCCCATCGGATGGAGCATCTGGCTCAGCTTCTTCGACGCCCGCTACACCGTCACGCCGAGCAACTTCGTCGGCTTCGACAACTACAGACAGATCCTGACCAACAGCAACTTCCCTGATTCGCTGCTGACGTTCACGGTGTTCGCAGCGTTCATCGTGCCGACCACGTGGGCACTGTCGCTGGGTCTGGCGCTGCTGGTGAACCAACTCCGGTTCATGCGGGCGTTCTTCCGGTCGGTGTTCTTCCTGCCGACCGCCGTCTCGTACGTCGCCGCCGCGCTCATCTGGAAGATGTCCATCTTCACCGGTGTCCGCTTCGGCCTGGCGAACACCGTCCTCGGCTGGTTCGGCGTCGACAACATCGCCTATCTGTCCAACCCGAGCCCGCCCTGGTACTGGCTGGTTCTGGTGAGCCTGCGGCTGTGGATCCAGTCCGGTTTCTACATGATCCTGTTCCTCGCGGCCCTACAGAACATCCCGGCCGAGCTGTACGAGGCCGCCGAGATCGACGGCGCCAAACGGGGCTGGCAGACGTTCTGGTACATCACCCTGCCCCAACTCCGGGCCACGTCAACGGCGGTGATCCTGCTGCTGCTCATCGCCGCGTACCAGGCGTTCGACGAGTTCTTCAACCTCATCACCACCAAGGCGACTTGGGCCCAGACCCCGCTGATGGAGCTCTACAAGGCGGCTCTCGGCACGAACCAGGACTACGGCGCCGGCAGCGCGGGCGCGGTCATCCTGTCCCTGCTGATCTGCATCGTCACGCTCGCCCAGGGCAAGATCATGGGCTTCGGAAGGGGGGAGGAAGCCAAGTGACCACCACCGCACCGCAGTTGGGCAAGAACCGCAAGAAGCGCGGCGGCATTCTCGGCAACACGGGCCTGTACGTCGCCGTCAGCATCGCCGCCCTCCTCTTCCTGATCCCCTTCTACCTGATCGTCCGCAACGCCCTCTCCACGGACCCTGAGATCACCGGCGAGAACTGGAGGTTGTTGCCCTCGTTCCAATGGGGCAACATCTCCGAACTCTTCGACGACCAGACCGTCCAGTTCGGCCGCGCCCTGTGGAACTCCACGGTCGTCGCCGTCCTGATGACCGTGGGCACGCTCCTGGTCTGCTCGCTGGCCGGCTACGGCCTGGCCCGCATCCCGTACAAGCACTCCAACAAGGTCTTCTACGTCGTCCTGGCGACCCTGATGGTCCCCACAGCCGTCACCTTCGTGCCGAGCTTCGTCCTCGTCTCGTCGCTCGGCTGGGTCGACACCTACCGGGGTCTCATCATCCCGGGCCTCTTCAGTGGTTTCACGTGCTTCCTCTTCCGGCAGTACTTCCTGGGGTTCCCCAAGGAGTTGGAGGAGGCGGCACGCGTGGACGGGCTCGGCTACTGGGGCGCGTACTGGCGGATCGTCGTGCCCAACTCGCTGAACTTCTTCGCGGCGATCGCCACGATCACCTTCATCAGCGGCTGGAACGCGTTCCTCTGGCCACTGGTCATCGGCCAGGACCCGGACTCCTGGACCGTGCAGATCGCGCTGTCGTCGTTCATGACGAACCAGACCGTCAACTTCCATCTCATCTTCATGGCCACCGCAGTTTCCATCCTGCCCCTGGTCTTCGTGTTCCTCTTCCTCCAGCGCTGGCTGGTCCAGGGCATCGCGCAGACCGGCATCAAGGGCTGACACCCGCATCTCACGACCTGGAGATCCATGACTTCCAGCACCGCCGCCGACTACATCGAGGACGTCTCACCGGGCAGCGGAGCCCTCCCACCCCGCGCCCGTTACGCGTCCCCGGACGCGAAGTCACTGTCGCTGAACGGCAGTTGGCGTCTCCGTGTGTCGGCGACGGCCGACGCCGAGGACGACTCGTTCGCCGGGGAGGGCTACGACGCCGGGGACTGGGCCGAGGTCACGGTCCCCGGCCACTGGGTCCTGCAGGGGCACGGCTCCCCCATCTACACCAACCACCTCTACCCCTTCCCGGTCGACCCGCCCCGCGTCCCGACCGAGAACCCGACCGGCGACCACCTCCGCACCTTCGACCTGCCGTCCGAGTGGCCCTCGGACGGCGGGGCCGTGCTGCGCTTCGACGGCGTGGAGTCCTGCGCCCGCGTCTGGCTGAACGGCACGGACATCGGCGAGTTCAAGGGGTCGAGGCTGCCGCACGAGTTCGCCGTCGGACACCTGCTGAAGCCCTCCGGCAACGTCCTGGCCGTCCGCGTCCACCAGTGGTCCGCGGGCTCCTACTTGGAGGACCAGGACCAGTGGTGGCTGCCCGGCATCTTCCGTGACGTCACCCTGCTGCACCGCCCGCCGGGCAGCGCTCTCGACTTCTTCGTGCACGCCTCCTACGACCACCTCGGCGGCGCGGGCACCCTCCGCGTCGACTCCGACGTAGACGGCCGCGTCACCGTGCCCGCCCTGGACATCGATGTCGCGACCGGCGAGTCGGTCACCGTGCAGGTGGAGCCATGGACGGCCGAAACCCCTTACCTGTACGAGGGGTTGCTCACCACCGAAGGCGAACGCGTTCCCCTCCGCATCGGCTTCCGGACCGTCGAACTCTCCGACGACCTGATCAAGGTCAACGGCAAGGCGATCCTCTTCAAGGGCGTCAACCGCCATGAATGGCACCCCGAGAAGGGCCGCGCCCTCGACCTGGAGACCATGAGGGAGGACGTGCTGCTGATGAAGCGGCACAACATCAACGCCGTCCGCACCTCGCACTATCCGCCGCACCCCGACTTCCTGGACCTGTGCGACGAGTACGGCCTGTGGGTCATCGACGAGTGCGACCTGGAGACCCACGGTTTCACCGAACAGGCCTGGCGCGACAACCCCGTTGACGACGACCGCTGGACCCCGGCCCTGCTGGACCGCGCGGCCCGCATGGTGGAGCGCGACAAGAACCACCCGTCGATCGTCATCTGGTCGCTGGGCAACGAGGCCGGCACCGGTCGCGGCCTGACGGCCATGTCCGAGTGGATCCACGCCCGCGACTCGTCCCGCCTCGTGCACTACGAGGGCGACATCAACTGCCGTGACACAGACGTCTATTCACGGATGTACGCCGACCACGCCGAGGTCGAGCGCATCGGCCGGGGCCTCGACGGCGGCACCCACAAGCGCCGTCAACTCCCCTTCATCCTCTGCGAGTACGCCCACGCCATGGGCAACGGCCCCGGCGGACTCGCCGACTACCAGCGCCTCTTCGAGTCGTACGACCGGCTCCAGGGCGGTTTCGTCTGGGAGTGGATCGACCACGGCATCAAGGACGAGCGCTTCGGCTTCGCGTACGGCGGTGACTTCGGCGAGGAACTGCACGACGGGAACTTCGTCTGCGACGGCCTGGTCTTCCCGGACCGCGCCCCCTCCCCCGGCCTGGTCGAGTACAAGAAGGTGATCGAGCCGGTCCGGATCACGGGCGACGGCGCGGACGGCACCGTACGCATCACCAACGCGTACGACTTCGCCGACCTCTCCGCCCTGGCCTTCGCGTGGTCGTACCAAGTGGACGGCGAGACAGTCGAGTCGGGCGCCCTCACCGTGCCCGCGCTCGCACCCGGCGAGTCGGCCGACGTGAAGCTTCCCGCACCGCCCACGGGGTCCGAGGGCGCCGAATCCCAGTGGACCGTACGGGCGTCGCTCGCGGCCGACACCGCATGGGGTCCCGCCGGACATGTCGTCGGCTGGGGCCAATTCCCGGTCGCGGCACGCCCGTTGCCGTCCGTCTCCGCCGTCGCCGGGCCCGTGCTCGGGGAGCGGCGCATCACGCTCGGTCCTGCCACCTTCGACGCACGCACAGGTGAGTTGAAGACGATCGGCGCGGTCGACGTCACCGGTCTCCGCCTCGACGTGTGGCGGGCGCCCACCGACAACGACGACGGCGCGTCCTGGCAGACGGACGTCCGCTTCGGCCTGCTCTGGCGGAAGTTCGGCCTGCACCGCATGCGACACCGCCTGGACGGCGTGGAGTTGAGCGAGGACGCGGTGACCGTCCGCACCCGGGTGGCGCCCGCCGCCTGGGAGATCGGCCTCGCCACGGTGTACCGCTGGACCTCGGACGGTTCCCGGCTGCGGCTGACCGTGTCCGTGGGACCCGAGGGCAACTGGACGTTTCCGCTGCCGAGGTTGGGCATCCGTTTCGGCATCGACGCGAGCACCGACCGGGTGCGGTGGTTCGGCGGCGGTCCCGGTGAGGGGTACCCCGACACCAAGTCGGCGTCGCAGCTGGGCCGTTGGGAGTCCACGGTCGACGGCCTCCAGACCCCCTACGTCCGCCCGCAGGAGAACGGCGCCCGCCCCGACGTCCGTTGGGCGGAGATCGGCGGCCTGCGGATCGACGGCGACCCGGAGTTCTGGTTCACCGCCCGCCGCTGGACCACTGAGCAGCTCGACGCGGCCACCCACCGCACCGATCTCACCCCCAGCACTGCATCCAACAGCGGCTCCGCCGCGGGGGTCTGGGTGAACCTCGACCACGGCCAGCACGGCATCGGCTCGCAGTCCTGCGGCCCGGGCCCGCTCCCGCGGTACTTCCTGAACGCCCGACCCACCGAGTTCTCCTTCGTGTTCTCGGAAACCGTCTACTCGGAAACCCCGGAGACCAGTTGACTGGCACAGTCACGACATCGCCTGCGGCCGACCGGCTCTTCGCCCGGTCGGCCGCGGTCGCGTCCTGCGTCGGCTTCGTCCTCATCGGCATGCTCCAGGCCCTCTACGGCCCCGCGATCCCGGGCCTGCGCCACGAGTTCGGCCTGTCCCCCTCGGCCGCCGCCCTCGGTCTGAGCCTGCACTTCACCGGCGGTGTCGCGGGCGTCCTCGCTTTCAACGCGATCCATTCCCGGATCAGCAACAGGGCACTGCTGGCGTGGAGTTACGGCCTGATGGCGGCGGGCGGCGCCGGTTTCGCACTCGCGCCGAACTGGCCTCTCGCGCTCACCGCCGCGTTCCTCGGCGGCCTCGGCTTCGGCGGGATCGACTACGGCCTCAACCAACTCTTCGCCGTCGGCTTCGCCGACCGTTCCACCGCCATGCTGAACGTGCTCAACGCGCACTTCGGCATCGGCGCGGTGCTCGGCCCGGCGATCGTGGCCTGGCTCGGCCCGGACGGCTACCCGTACGCCTTCGGGGCGTGCGCGGTACTGGCGGCGGTGCTGGTGTTCGCGGGCTCAAGTGGCGTACGTACACGTGTATCTGACGCTCCACCAGCAACAACGGGAAGCCGGGGGCTCGGCCTGTCCCGGATCCTCGTCGGCTTCCTGGTCCTCTACATCCTCAACGTGGCCGTGGAGGCGGGTGTCGGCGGCTGGGAGCCCACGCATCTGGAGACGGTCGGCTACACCGCCACCGTGGCCGCGTCGGCGACCTCGGTCTACTGGCTGATGATGACGGCGGGCCGCTTCCTCGTCGTACCGATCACGATGCGCCACGCCCCCGAGCGCATCCTCGCCGTGTGCGCGGCCGGGATGACGGCGTGTCTGCTGTTGACACTGGTTAAAGGAGTGGCACCGGTGGCGTACGCCGGTGTTGGCTTGTTCATCGCGCCTGTTTTTCCGACGGGGCTTTCGTGGCTCAACTCGGCGCTTCCCCAGGCCAGGCGTGCCGGGGCGTGGGTGATCGCGGCCTCGAATGTCGGCGGGGTGGCGGCTCCACCGCTGCTCGGCGTCGGGATCGAGGCCTCCGGGATCCACGCGGTGCCCTGGCTGTTGACCCTGTTGTCGGGCGCGTCGCTGCTGGCGACCGTCCACCTGATCAGACTGACGAGGAGGTCCGCATCATGAACGCACTGTTCCGGCTCACCCGAAGGCTGATCCAGTGAGCGCCAGTTCCATCGAGGTGCGCGGTCTGTCCCGTACGTTTCACACGACCGTACGGCGGCCGGGTCTCGTCGGCGGTCTGCGCTCCCTGGTCAACCCCGAGCGTGTGCCCAAGCACGCCGTCTCCGACGTCACCTTCGACGTCGCCCCGGGCGAACTCCTCGCCCTGCTCGGCCCGAACGGCGCGGGCAAGTCCACCACCATCAAGATCCTCACCGGCATCCTCAGGCCCACCTCCGGCGAGGCCCGGGTCGCGGGCGTGGTGCCGTACGAGGAGCGGGAGCGCAACGCCCGTAACATCGGGGCGGTGTTCGGGCAGCGCACCCAGTTGTGGTGGGACCTGCCGGTGCGCGAGTCGTTCGCGATCCTGCGGGACATCTACGAGGTGCCGAAGGCCCAACACGCGGCACGGCTGCGGGAATTCGACGACATCCTCGAACTTTCCGCCTTCTGGGACACCCGGGTCCGCCATCTCTCGCTGGGCCAGCGGGTGCGCTGCGACCTGGCCGCCGCCCTGCTGCACGACCCACCGGTCGTCTTCCTCGACGAGCCGACCATCGGCATGGACGTGGTCGTGAAGGAGCAGGTGCGGGAGTTCCTGCGGCACCAGGTGGAGGAGCGCGGCCGTACGGTTCTGCTGACCACCCACGACATGACCGAGGTCGCCCGGCTCGCCGAGCGGGTCGTCCTCATCAACCACGGCCGGCTGGTCCTGGACGGCACCCTCGACGAGATCCGCCGCACGTTCGGCTCCACCTGGCAGATCCGCGCGACCCTCGCCGACGCGCACGCCGAGGTCGTCCCGCTGCCCGGCATCGCACTCGTACGGCGCGACGGCCCGCAGGTGGTCTTCGGCCCGGACGGAACCGAGGGGCCGACCGTCCATCAGGCGCTGAAGCAGGTCATCGAGCGGTACGAGGTGACCGAAGTCGCCATGGACGAGGCCGAGTTGGAGGACGTGATGCGGGCCGCCTACGTCCAGGCCGGACCACCGGCCGAGGAGGCCTGACATGGCCGCCCCGCACGCCTGGCGCGCCGCCCGCGTCACCCCGCTCGGCGAACTGCTCGCCCCGCCCCGCATCACGGCCGCCCTGCTCCGCCTCACCGTGCAGGTGGTCCTGGTGGCGTCCCTGTGGCGCGGCCTGTACGCGCACACCGGCGCCACCGCCGGACTCACCCGCGACCAGGCGGTGACGTACGCCGTCCTGGCCGTACTCGCCTCCCGGCTACGGGAGTTGGACCAGTACGCGGGCCGCGACACGGTCCTGCAGCACATGCACTTCGGCACGATCATCTACTGGTACCTGCGCCCGCTGCCGCCCCAGCGCTACTACGCGCTACGGGCGTTCGGCGAGCAGATGTACGGGCTGGCCTGGGCACTGACGGGCTACGTCGTCTGCCTCGCATCCGGGGTCGTGGAACCGCCCAAGTCACCTGCCGCGGCAGGGGTGTTCGCGCTGAGCATGCTGCTCGGCCAGCTCGTCCTCTACTACGTCATGCTCGTCATCGACCAGTTGTGCTTCTGGACGCTCCGCAACGGCGCCGCGAAGCTCATCCTGATCTTCGCGCAGAACCTGCTGGCCGGGGTGTACGCGCCGCTGTGGTTCTTCCCGGACTGGTTCATCACGATGAGCCGCTTCCTGCCGTTCCAGGCGACGCTCAGCGTGCCGCTCTCGATCTACGTGGGCCGTGTCCCGCTGTCCGACGCGGGCGCCCAACTCGCCCTGCAGGCCGTGTGGGTGGTGGCCCTGTCCCTGTTCACCCGGTTCCTGTGGCGGCGCGCCGCCCGCCGAGTCGTAGCCCAAGGAGGTTGATGCGTGTGAAAGCCGTCCGGATCGTATGGCGTATCACGCGCCTCAACTTCCGTGCCCAACTGGAGTACCGCACCGAGTTCCTGCTGATGATCGCGATCGGCGCGATCTGGCAGGTGTCGGTGATCGTGTTCGCGACGGTGCTGCTCACCCGGTTCGCCGGGATGGGCGGCTGGGACAGCTCGGACGTGCTGCTGATCCCGGCGACGCGGATGCTGGCGCACGGCCTGATGGTGCTGTTCCTGGGCCGGATGCACGGCATCGGCCGGTACATCCAGGAGGGCCGTATCGACATCTACTTGGTGCGCCCGATGCCGGTCCACCGCCAGGCCCAGCTGGAGTACTTCCCCACCAACGCGATCGGCGACCTCACGGTGGCGACCGGCCTGATGATCGGCGCGCTCAGCCGCAGCCACCTGGACTGGACGGCGGGCCGCACCGCGTATCTGATCGCCGCGCTGGTGGGCGGCATGCTCCTGGAGGCGGCCCTCTTCACGGGCGTGGCCGCCGCCTCCCTCCGCTTCCCGTCCGCGGACTACTGGAGCCGCTGGCTGGAGGACCTCCTCGGCACCTTCGGCAGCTACCCGCTCAACGTCCTGCCCCGCGCGGTCGGCGGCTTCCTCACCTACGCCCTTCCGCTCGCGTTCGTCGCCTACCTCCCGGCCGCCGTACTGACCGGCCACGGCCACGACACCGGCGTCCCGTACTGGCTGGCGGCGGCCTCACCGTTCGTGGGCGTACTGGCGTATCTCGGGGCGCGGTTGCTGTGGCGGTGGAGTCTGGGCCACTACACGGGGGTGAACGGGTGAGCGCCACGGCGGTCCCGTCCGACTTACGGGCCCGTCTCGCGGTCGTCCTGGTCTTCGTCATCCTTGGTTCCACACAGGGCAGTTGGATGGCCCGCATCCCGGCGATCCGCGACCAGGCGGGGCTGGACACCGCGCAGTGGGGTGTGGTGTCCAGCGCGTCGGCCGTAGGGGATCTAATCGCGCTGACCCTGGTCACCGTGGCGGTGTGGGGTCCGTCGGCGACGTTCCTGAACACTCCCCCTCCAGCTGGTGCTGCTGGCGGCCGTACTGACGCGGAGGATGTCGATGGCGTGACCCAGGTCACGTCAGGGCCGTGCAGCAGATCCACGGACTTTTCCGTCGAGGAGGGGTGACAGGAAGGGAGGAGCGTGTGGATCTGGCAGCCAAGTGGGCAACGGGCGAAGGACGCAACGGAGTTGAGTCGCCGGAGGGCGACTTCCATACGTTCGTCGCCGCCCGGTCGGGCGCGCTCTTCCGGGGCGCACTCGTCCTGACGGGCAGGCGCGACGCGGCGGAGGATCTGGTCCAGGAGACCCTGGAGCGGGCCTGCCGCAAGTGGCGCACGATCAGCGCCAAGGACGCCCCGGACGCGTACGTGCGGCGGATCATGGTCAACCTCGCCAACGACCGCTGGCGACGATTCCGCCGTACGGCTCAGCACCCGGTGGACGGCGAGCCGGCCGCGCCGGGCGACGAGTACGGACGGATCGACAGCCGGGACCAGTTGGTGCGCGCTCTTCAGCAACTGCCCATGCGGATGCGGACGGTGGTGGTGCTGCGGTACTTCCACGATCTGTCCGACGCCGAGATCGCGGCCGACCTGAAGATCTCGCAGAGCACGGTCCGCTCCCAACTGGCCCGTGGAATCGACCGGTTGAGAAGCCAGTTTCCAGCACTCTCCACCCCTTCATCGCAGCAGCTCACGGAAGGAACCCGATGAGTTCGCACGACCCGCGGTCCTCCGGCTGCACACCTTTCGAAGAGGAACTGATCAACGCCATGAACGATTTCGCGCACTCCACCGCCACTCCGGCCTTCGACACGGCCGACATGGTCCACCGCACCCGCCGCAGGCGCGCCACCCTCATCGCCGGTGTCGCCACCGCCCTGATCGTGGCGGGCGGCGGCACGGCCCTGGCGTCCATGACGGGCGGCACCTCGCCGACGACGGCGGAGAAGCCCATGACCACGGCGACCACCAAGGGTTCCGACTACAAGAAGGCCATCCTGCTGGTGGACTTCGGCAAGGGGGGAGGCCCCGTCGCCGTCGACTTCACGGGCACGGACCTGAGGACGACCAAGGGGCAATTCCTCAAGGCCGACCTCAAGCTCGGCACGGTGAGCAGCGTGAACAGCCCGGGCTGCAAGCCGGACACGGTGGTCGAGGTGACCCCCCACGCCCCGAAGATCGTGAAAGCGGGCGACACCGTGAACGTGAAGCTCTGCGCGAGCTGACCGAGCCGACCGGGCAGGACCCTGCCCTGGGCGTGCGCGCGCGAGCCGCTCAGGGCAGGGGGCGGAGGTGACCTGGTCAGGCAACTCCGCCCAGGGCGTCTGGTGAAGCAGTTGTGTTGGGCGCCTCAAGCCGGCTGCGGTGTCAGGCGTTTGTGGCCCTTTCTGTCGTAGTACTGGACCATCGCGAAACCGAAGAGCAGGCCGATCGCCGTGCCGATCCCGATCATGGTCCACGCGCGTGTGAGGCCCGCGTCGCCGCGGGCGTCGAAGTAGAGGATCGCCCTGACGCCGTCGCTGAGTTGGCGCATGGGTTCGAAGTGGGAGAGGAAGCGGTAGAAGCCGGGGACGGCCTGGAGGGGGACGGTCGCGCCGGACGAGGGGAGGCCGAGGACGATGAACACGAACATGGAGACCAGCTGGCCGATCCCGCCGAACGCGGCGTTGATGGCCTGGACGCCGAGGCCGACGGCGAGGGCCGCGCAGTAGGAGTAGATCCACAGGAGCGGGATGTGGGTCGCGTCCATGCCGAGGATGCTGACGCCGGCGAGCATGATCAGGGAGACGCTGAGGAGGGTGATTCCGGCCGTCATGACCATCTTCAGGAGCAGTGTCTGGGTGCGGTTGATGGGGACGGTGGGGCGGCGGGTGTGCCAGGGGCCGATCTCGTTGTCGGCGTAGCCGAGGCCGGTGTCGACGCCGTTGCTGATGACGTTGCCGCCCATGAAACCGGCCAGGACCAGCAGCAGGGTGTAGTAGAAGGCGGTCAGGCCGATGCCGCTGTTGCCGCCGATGGGGTGGCCGACCTGGGTGGCGATCCGCACCGGGTCCGCGAGAAACAGCTTCTGCGTGGAGTCGGCCTTCGTGGCCGCCGCGCCGAGCTGCTTGCCGATGGTGAGCGAGGCCTGCTGGGCCGCCGTGGCGGAGATCTTGCTCGCGAGGGAGGAGCCGAGGCTGCCCTTGCCTGGGTTGGTCAGCACGGTGATGGTCGGGCGGGCGGTGGCGTTCGTGGTGGTCAGCGCGGCGACGGAGTTCGTGAAGTCGGCGGGGATGACCAGGGCGCCGTAGACCTTGCCTGCGTCGAGTTCGTCCTGGGCCTGGGCCCGCGTGAGCCGGCGCCAACCAGCCGCGCGGCTCCCGGAGTTGGTCACGATGGCGTGGGTGATCTGGGTGCCCAGGTTCTGCTGCTGGCCGGTGAGCGGTTTGCCGGTGTCGCTGTTGACGAGGGCGATGGGCAGGTCGTGCAGTTCGCGGTTGGGGTTGACGATGCCGCCCATGTAGAGGAGGGACAGCAGGAATGCGAGCAGGCCGGTGAGCACGGTGGGGATCAGCCACAGTTTGGGGCGGCCGAGGAGTGCCGTGGCGCGGAGGCCGGTGGGGGCGGGGGTGCCGGAGTCGTCGTCCATGGTGGGAAGTCTGCTGCCGGAGTCCGGTGACCGCCGTGGTGAAACGCGCCGGGCGCCCCTCTTGTTATTGGCTATTGTCCTAGGGGTTCCGGTCGTCGCAGGTCAGAGGAGAGGTGGTGGGCCGTGGCGCGTGCGGGACTCACCGCCGACCGTGTCGTGGCGGCCGCCGCCGATCTCGCCGACGAGGTCGGTTTCGAGAACGTCAGCCTGTCCGCGCTGGCCCGCGGCTTCGGTGTGAAGGACGCGAGCCTGTACTCGCACGTCAGGAACCTCCAGGATCTGCGCACCCGGGTCGCGTTCCTCGCGGGCGGCGAGCTGGTCGACCGGATCGCCGTCGCGGTCGCCGGCCGTACGGGCCGCGAGGCGCTGACCGCCTTCGCCGACGCGTACCGCGCGTACGCCCTGGAGCACCCGGGCCGGTACGCGGCCACCCAGATCCGCATCGACCAGTCCCTGATCGCCGGCTCCCCCGCCCTGCGCCGCACCGCCGAGATCACCTACGGCATGCTGCGCGCCTACGGCCTGGAGGAACCCGATCTCACCGACGCCGTACGGCTGTTGAGGAGCACGTTCCACGGTTACTGCGCGCTGGAGTCGAGTGGTGGGTTCGGCGCGCCCCGTGACGTACAGCGGTCGTGGGAGCGTGCGGTCGACGCGCTGCATGTGGCGCTGACGCACTGGCCGCGTGAGGGTCGAGTGGAGTGACGGAGACGCCGGTTCCGGTCCGCGCCCCACGTGTATCGCTGACCACTTAGACTGGAAACTTCGCGAACGTCACGTGCCACCCAGGGGGGAGGGAGCGCGCCTTGTCTCAACAGCAGCTGGGACGTGGTCCCTTGAGAGTCCCGGGGCCGCCCGGTCCGGCGACTCCCGGCGGGAGCCCGCCGACCCGTTTCGTGAGCTGGCTCGGCCGGTTCGGGTGTGTGGCGGCCGGATACGCGGTGTTCCAGTTCCTGTTCGGTGTGCTGCCCGACTCGATCGGCGGGGAGGCGGCCAAGTATCTGATCTCCGGGCTGAGCGGGTTCGCCACTCTCGGGATGACCTGGCTGGCGGCGGCCCTGCTCCGCGCCCGCACGTCCGGACCCGCGCCGCTCACCGCGCCCGCTCCCCTCGCGCCGAACGCTCCAGGTCCGCTGCCGCAGGTGTTCGCTTCGGCCTACGACACCCTCGTCGCCCAGGTCGCCGTGGTGGACGACCCGGTGCGCGGCCGCCTGGTCGGATGGCCGCACTCGCTCCGGGAGTTGGACGGCCCGGCCCGCCCGACCTCGCTGGCCACCGCGTACGGCCTGCACATCGTGCTGGACCTGGGCGTGCCGGACGGACGCCTGCACACCGGCGATCTCATCGACACACTGTGGCGGCTACGGCTGCAAGGCGGCGGCTGGTCGGCCCGTTCGCAGGGGTCGGTGGCCCGCCCGGAGGTCACCGCGATGGTCCTGGGCGCCCTGGCCCGGGCGGGGGCCTCGCGGGAGCGGCTGGCGGACGAGGTGGCGCGCTGCGAGGCCGGATTCACCCGTGAACTCGACGGTACGGGGCGGGCGTTGACCCATGTCGTCACCACCGTGATGCGGGGGCTGCTGCGCGCTGCACCGGACGCGCCGACGCTGCCCGTGCTGCGCGGCGCCCTGGTCGACGGCGCGCTCTCCGACCCGCAGCGCCAGCACCGCCGCTGCTGGAGCCACCGTCTGTCTCCGTTGCCCTGGGTCGGGCACCCCGCTCAGCCCTCCGCCCTGCACACCGCGCAGGCCGTGGTCGCCCTGGACCGGGCGGCCCGGGTGCTGGGCGAGGGGGCCGTCGAGCGTTCGGCGCGCGAGGACGGGGTGCGCTGGCTGCTGGCCTGCCCGGCGACCGCGCACGACACCTGCGCCGACCTGGCGAACCTGCGGGAGGAGGTGCGCCGACCGCACCCGGACGACTCCTCGCACCACGAGGTGCTGAACGTACGTCATTTCACCGCGAGTTGGATCCTGCGCGCGCTGCTTACCCCGGGCGCCCAGGAGATCGCGCGGGAGGACGGCGTCGAGGACGCCTGGCGGGAGCGGCTGGACGGCGCGGCGGCCGCGGTGTGGGCGGCGCAGACCGACGGCATCTGGTCCTGGAGCCGGGACGGGTCCGCGTTCACGACGACGGAGGAACTGCGCCAGCCGATCTGGATGACCTATCAAGGCCTTTCGGCGCTGCGCGCGCATGCCGTATGGATGTATCAGCCGGACCCTCGGACGAGGCCGGTGTGAACCGGAGTTGGGGAGTGAGTGCATGGGTGGTCGGCAGATCCTGGCGGCGCGACGGCTGCTGACCGAGACGCTCGACGGCGACCTGTCCGATCACGACACGGCGACCGCGGCCCGTGCGGTCGTCGCCGAACTGGGCTCCCCGGACCGCCTGTTGGAGCTGATCGCCGAACTCGCCTCGGGTGAGGGCGATCCGGAGGCCTGCGCCGAGCTGTCGTACCGTCATGTCCTGGGCTTCGACAAGCTGTTGCTGATCGACGGCGGCCCCCGCCACATGCTGCGCGCGCACCTGTGGCATCCCGGCGCGGCGGCGATCGGCACGGAGGACATCCACAACCACCGTTCCCCGCTCGCCTCTTACGTGGTCCGGGGCCGGCTCGCCATGGAGTTGTACGAGGCGCGGGGCGACGGCGGGATCACGGCGGACCGGTACGAGGAGTCCCTGGCCGAGCGCAGCGCCGACTGGCGGTTGCGGCCGACGGGACCGGCGCGGCTGCGGCTGACGCACACGGGGCAGTACGCGGCGGGCAGCGCCTACGCCCTCCCCGCGCACACCCTGCACCGGGCCTGGTGCGACACGGACGTACCGACCGTGACGCTGTTCCTGGAGACGGGGGCCGGACGGCGGCGGCACACCGAGGTGTTCACGGCGGCGGGCCCGCATCCGGGCGCGGTGGCGAAGGTGCCGCTGGAAGTGCGGGAGTATCTGGGCGCGTTGAACGGTCTGGCGGAGTCGCTCAGAAGTTCGTGAGGGCCTGTCGTACGACGTCCAGGTTGTACGCGTCGATGTCGATGCCGGCACTCGCGAACTCGGAGGGCGGGAGCCAGAGATACGCCTGGTCGGGCTCGGGGAGAGTGATCTCCCAAGTGAGCGGCCTGACAAGGAAGTTGTCCTGCCAGTTCTTGATCTCGCGGCCCCGGTACTCGCTCACGAAGGACGAGTCGCCGATCCTGCGGACGATCTCGCCGAGGAGTCCGGTCTCTTCCTTCAGCTCTCGCAGCGCGCCGTCCTCGGACCGCTCGTCCGGTTCCAGCTTCCCGCACGGAACGCCCCACACCCGCGGCAGGAACCTCTCGGTGGCACTCCGGCGCACCAGAAGTACGCGTCCGTCGTCGTCCATCACGACGGCCGCCGCCAGTCGCTTGTCGCCGGGGTCCATGGCCATGGTTCCTCGGTCCCTCGCCGGTGCTGAGTCCAAAGGGTCTGATACCCAGGAATGCCTCCAACGTACCAGGATCGGCCCGTCCTGGCTGTGGAGCCGGTCTCACCTCCGGACGCCTCCGCATGCCGTCCTCTTACCGGCCTCCGAACATTTCGCGCGGCGCGACGGCAACCTCCCCCGCACCTGCGGCGACTTGGGGACATGACCAACGCAAGACGCACCACCACGCACCGTCGCCGTTCCCCCCGCCGCATCGCCCGCAAGCCGCTCGCGGGCTCGCTCGCCGTCGCGGCCCTGCTCGGCGGTGCCTGGTACGCGACCGCGGCGACGGACAACGGCGACAGCGGCAGCTCGACCGCGGCCGGGACGTCCGCCTCCCCCTCCGTGTCCAGCGGTGCCTCCGCCGAGGCCGCCGCCCAGGGGTCTCCGTCCACCACCGGTACGGCGACCGCGTCCGCCTCCGCGAAGACGACCCCGAAGGCCGCCGCGAAGACCTCGACGACCGCCAGGACCGTGACCGGCACACTCACCCCGACCAGCACCACCGTGGCGCTCGCCGCCAAGTTCCCCTATCTGACCGCCGATTACAACAACGCCCGCCAGTGGACCCGTACGACCACGGCCGTGGCCCCCGACGGCACCCTCCGCGTGGCCTGGCCCGCCGCCGATGGTGTCCATGTGACCCCGCTGAACGCCGCCGGGCTGCGCTCGGGCGCCGACACGGTCGTCAAGGGCGCCAAGGAGGTCGGCGGTCTGGTCGCGCACAACGACGGATTCGCGCTGCTCACGCGGGTGGCCGACACCAACAAGTGGAAGGAGACGGCCGCCGCGATCGTCCGCTACACCAACGGCAAGCAGACCTTCCGCACCAAGCTCACCGGCACCGCGTCGAACGACACCTCCCCGGGTCTCGACGGCCAACTCACCTGGAACGGCACCAAGTACGGCGCGTACTTCGTGGTGCACGGCGCGGGCGGATTCGCGGACGGCCACTTCGGCGACAAGTTGGCGTACATCAGCGCCAAGGGCGCGAAGCTGAGCGGTGGTTGGAGCTGGGGCTGCAGCCACAACGAGGGCATCGCGCTGCACGCGGAGACCTCCGGCGCCTTCACCTCGCTGTGCTTCGACGACTGGCGCTCGGGCCTGTTCGTCTCCACCGGGATCGGCGCCCCGGACGTCGCGCCGGTCGTGCAGCGCGAGCAGTGCTGGGCAGGGTACTGCGGTGGTACCTTCCCCAGCCGCACCGGTGACCTGGTGAAGTCGGCGACCGGCCGGTACGCCACCGCTTTCGCCTCCCGCGGTGCCGCCTCGGCCAAGAAGAACGCCGCCGACTCCAGCGGGCGCGGCTGGACGGTCACCCCGAAGACGAGCACGCACCAGGTCGCCGTCGCCTTCATGGCGAACCGCAACTCCGGCCCCGGCAAGGCGATTTACCTCACCAGCGCGGCCGGCACCGAGAACGTCGACGTGCACATCGCGCCCTACGGCAAGGACCGCCTTCTGGTCTCCTGGGAGTCCCTGAAGGGCGCCAAGTGCAACGCCGGCACCTGCACCGGCACCTTCACGGGCACCCACCTGCGTCTCATCGACTGGAACGGCAAGGCCCAGGGCGCGGACAAGGTGGTGACCGCCCGGATCAGCGGTGACATAGCGGTCCTGAAGAACGGCACGCTGACCTGGGCCTACGCACCGGTCACCCCGACCTACGCGACCCCGCTCAACGGAACGTCACCGACCACGACGAGCCTCCGGATCGCCCGGCTGACTCCGTGAACCGGAAGCCCACCCGCTTGCCGTCGGCCCACTGAACGGTGACGCCGTGTTCCCCGTCGACCTCCACGGACACGAGTTCCGCGAGGGGACGGGGGTCCGGCTCCCCGGTGAGCCGGGCCAGCGCGACGAACAGCGTAGGCCCGTCACCGACGACACCCTCACCGTCCAACAACCCGTGCAGGCAGGTGAGTTCGGCGTCCAGCCCTTCCCCCGCCGACCACCCCGTGACCTGGACCGGCGTCCCCGCAGCCGCGCCC
>NZ_JBXVPZ010000141.1:0-21229 GCF_057961495.1 Streptomyces sp. P5F9
GCCACAGACGGGGATTCCGGCCGCGTACGCCGAGCGAAGCGAGATGGGGGTCCCCCCAACCTTCGGCCGGGGGGACCCCCATCTCGCTTCGCTCGGCGTACGCGGCCGGAATCCCCGTCTGTGGCACGGTGCAGCACCCCGACGGGACGGTCGTGCCCCGGGCCGCGCTGACCCTCATCGACGTCTCGGGACAGCAGATCGGGCGCGGCGCCAGCGGCGCGGACGGGCGGTACGCGCTCTCGACGCCCGGCTCCGGGTCGTACGTCCTGATCGCGGCGGCCGGCGGGCACCAGCCGCAGGCGGTGTCCGTGACCGTCGGCGAGCGGCCCGTCGAGCTGGACGTCGTCCTCGGCGGCGCCGGACGCCTCGCCGGGAGTGTGCTGACCGCGGACGGCACCCCGGTGCGGGAGGCCGCCGTGACGCTCACCAACGTGCACGGCGGTGTCGTGGCCAGTACCCGCAGCGGGCGCGAAGGCACCTATGTCATCAGCGAGTTGGTGGCCGGCGAGTACACCCTCGCGGCCAGCGCGCCCGCGTTCCGCCCGGCCGCGCTCCCGGTCAGCGTGCAGGCGTCCCGCGAGACCCGCCAGGACGTCGAACTCGCCGGCGGCGCCGTGCTGCGCGGCACGGTCAGGGCGAGCGGCGGGCGGCCCGTCGAGGACGCGCGCGTGACGCTCCTCGACGCGGCGGGCAACGTCGTGGACACCCTCACCACGGGACCCGACGGAACGTTCCGGTTCGTCGACCTGTCCTCCGGCGAGTACACGGTGATCGCCGCCGGGTACCCGCCCGTGGCCACCGTGCTCCAAGTGGCGGGCGGGGGACGCACCGAGCGCGATCTCCAGCTCGGCCACGAGGACTGACTCCTGCCCCACGGAGCGCGGAGGCGTGCGCCGGTGCGATGGAGTGGAACCAATTCCAGGAATGCCACACATCGCCACCGGCCGTCACCGTAGCGTGGTGGGTGGCGGCACAGATCATGCGGAGCCGTGGGGAGAGAGGGCCTGGGTCATGGACCGTGGCACCGAGCGGGGGACACCTCCCGGCCGCGGGGCCGGGGACGACGTGGTGCTCGAACACACCGCGACGGGCCGGGTGCCCCTCGCGGTGATTCTGATCGACCGCGACGGCCTCGTCTCCCACTGGAGCCGCGGCGCCCGACGCCTGTTCGGCGCCACCAAGGAAGAGGCGATCGGCCAGGCGGCGGTCGACCTGCTCCCTGTCTCCGGCGCCCTCCCCGACGACGAGGAGACCAGCCCCTACGGCGGGTTCGCCGACTACGACGGACTCGGCCCCGACCTGGAGTCCTCCCTCGACGGACGCCTGTCCTACCCGGCCGCCGGACGCGCCCGCCTCACCGTCCCCGAGCGAAGCGAGATGGGGGTCCGCCCGTCCGAAGGCTGGGGGAGTGACCGCGTGGACGTGCTGTGGTGGGCCTATCCGCTCGTCGGCCCCGGGCAGGAACGGCTGCTCGTGCTCGCCGCCGACGCGGGCGGCCTGCGCCAGGACCTCCCCGAAGCGGACCGCGCCTTCGAGCGCATAGCACCGGGCTTCGCCCTGCACACCGACTTCCCCGGCGCCGACGAACTCGCCCGCAGGCTCCCCGAGATCCTGCCCAGCATGAGCGTCGACGAGAGCGCCCGCATCGTCGCCCAGGTCCTCGAACTCGGCTATCCCGTCCTGGAGTTCAGCCAGAACGAGCGGGTGCCGGTGACCCCCGACTGGGGGATCGCCCGCCGCGCCGAGCGCAAGGCGCGCCGCGAGCGGGCCGCCCTCGCGGTCTCCGAAGGACTCCCGGTGCCGCAGGAGGTCGCGGACGAGGGCGAGGACCTCGAATACGCCGCCGTACGCGAGCGGTTGGAGTTCCTCAACGAGGTCAGCGGCTGCATCGGCACCTCGCTCGACCTCGCGCAGACCATCGTCGAGGTCAGCAAGGCCGTCGTCCCCAAGTTCACGGACGTCGCGGGGACGTACCTCCGCGAACAGGTCGTCGCCGGCGAGGGGTTCCCGGACGGCGTGCCCGACACCACCACCATGTGGCACCGGGTCGCGCTGGAGCACACCGACGAACCCGGCCGCTGGGACGACGTCGTACCGGTCGGCGAGGCCATGCCGTTCCCGGCGCACACCCCGTTCTTCCAGTGCATGACCACCGGCGAACCCGTCCTCGTGCCGCGCATCAGCGAACAGATGGGGCACATGATCGCCTCGCAGTTCGAGAAGCGCGACATCAGGCCGCTGATCACGGGCCGCTCCATGCTGGTCGTCCCGCTCAAGGCCCGCACCGTCGTCCTCGGCTTCATGATCCTGCTGCGCCACCCGGAGCGCGTCGAGTTCAACGACATGGACCGCGTCACCGGCGCCGAACTCGCCGCCCGTGCGGGCCTCGTGCTCGACAACGCGCGCATGTACACCTACCAGGAGAGTGTCGCCGAGACCCTCCAGGACAGCATGCTGCCGCACATCCCGCCGCGCATGGCGGGCTGCGACATCGCCACCCGCTATCTGCCCGGCACGCTGCTCGGACGCGTCGGCGGCGACTGGTTCGACTCGGTGAAACTGCCCGGCGCCCGCACCGCGCTCGTCGTCGGCGACGTCATGGGCCACGGCCTCAACTCGGCCGCCATGATGGGCCAGTTGCGCACCGCCGTGCAGACCATGGCCGCCATGGACCTCCCGCCCGCCCAACTCCTGCGCAACCTCGACGACTTGGCCCAGCGCCTCGGCGACTCCTACCTCGCGACCTGCCTGTACGTCGTCTACGACCCGATCGCGAGCGAACTCCACCTCGCCAACGCGGGCCACATCCCGCCGGTGATCGTGCGGGCCGTGGACGGCCGCAGCGAGCTGCTCGACCTGCCCACCGGCGCGCCCATCGGCGTCGGCGGGGTGCCCTTCGAGGCGGTACGCGTGCGCGTGGAGCCCGGCGACCGGCTCGTGATGTGCACCGACGGTCTCGTCGAGGTGCGCGGCGAGGACATCGGCGTAGGACTCGCGGCGCTGAGCGAGTCGGCCGCGCATCCGGCCGCGTCCATGGACGACGCCTGCGACACCATCATCCGCACCCTCAACACCCGCGGCGGCCGCAAGGACGACGTCGCCCTCCTGATGGCCCGCCTCAACGGCATCGAGCCGGACGACGTCGCCGAGTGGCGGCTCACCCTCGACCCGATGGAGGCCGGCCGGGCCCGCGCGGTGGTCCGCGAACAGCTCCACGAGTGGGGCCTGGCCAAACTCGCCGACAACGCCGCCCTGTTGGCCGGCGAGCTGGTCACCAACGCCGTACGGCACTCCCACGGCCGCCGTGCCGAACTGCGCCTGGTGCGCGGCGACACGCTGCTGTGCGAGGTGGACGACGACGACCCCACCCTGCCGTCCCTGCTCAGTGTGGGCCCCGACGGCGAGTTCGGCCGCGGACTGCACCTGGTCGGCGTGCTCGCCCGCGAATGGGGCGCCAGCCGTACGACCACGGGCAAGACCGTCTGGTTCGAACTCACCTTGCCGCGCCGCTGAATCGCAAGCGACCGTGGGGGCGCAAGAGGCGCACAACGGCGTACACCGGTCGAATGAGCGGTGAAGGAATGCGCCGTGTGCTTGTGAGCAGGACCGGGGCGCGATAGACCGTACTGGCCCGTCACTTATGGCGGAACGGCCTCGCATCCTGGGGAGTTGGGCATGAGCGTGACCAGTCGGTACCGGGAGGCCTGGGAGGGTTTCTGGCGCGAGGCGCCCGACGGACAAGGAGCCGTCTTCTGGGACGCGGCGGCGGCACAGACGGTGGGGCTCCATCTCGCCCTGTTCGAGCCGAAGTTGCGCGATCCCGGTCTGCAGATGGTGGACCTCGGCTGCGGCAACGGTACTCAAACCCGTTTCCTTGCCGACCGGTTCAGCCATGTCGTCGGCGCCGACCTGTCCGCCGCGGCCCTCGACCACGCCCGGCACGAGGACCCGGCGGGGCAGGCGGCCTACCGGCTGCTGGACGCCGCCGACAAGACCGAGGTCGAGGCGCTGCACGCCGAACTCGGCGACGCCAACGTCTACATGAGGGGCGTACTGCACCAGGTCGAGCCCGACGACCGGCAGCCGTTGGCGGAGGGAATCGCCACGCTCATCGGCGAGCGCGGCCACGCCTTCCTCGTCGAGCTCTCCGAAGCGGCCCGCCCGATCCTCGGCGGGCTGGCCCAGGACCCGGCAGGGCCGCCGCCGAAGCTCGCCCCGATCTTCCGCCACGGCATCGCCCCCGGCGAAGTGTCCGACGACGAGGTGCCGGAACTCCTGCGCGCGGCCGGCCTCACCGTCATCGCGAGCGGCGAACTGCCGCTGATCACCACCGAGTTCACCGCGGACGGCGCGCGCATCGAACTGCCGTCGAAGTGGGTGATCGCGAGCCGTACGGCCTGAGACGGCAGGGGGAGGCGGGGCGGCTCACCGCCTCCCCCCACCCGCACTACCCGAACTGGTGCTTGAGGAACGAGCCGGACCACGCCATCAGGTCCGCGGGCACGTAGTACCCCTTCTCGTCGTTGATCGCGTCCCAGTTCTTCGCCACGTCCTCGACCGACGCGTCGCCCCCCTCGTGCGCGTACCCCTCCGTCGAGGCCAGGAACACCCGCGCGAACCGGCCCGCGCCGGCGGTGTAGATCTCCCCGCTGACCGGGCAGTTCTCGTGCGCGAGATAGGCCACCATCGGCGCCACCGCCGAAGACGGCATGTAGGGCATGCCTTCAGCGGTCTGAGCCGGCTCCTCCTCGGGGCCGCCGCCCATCCGGGTCATCGCGGCCGGTGCGATCAGGTTGACCTTGATGTTGTGCGGCTCTCCGGCCAGCTTCGCGCTGCGCGCCATGCCGACCGTGCCCGCCTTCGCGGCGGCGTAGGACAGGTTGTTGTCCATGCCGAACATGCCGCTGGAGGTGGTCAGGACGACCCGGCCGTAGCCCTGCTCGACGAAGTGCGGCCACGCCGCCCGCATCGTGTTGAACGAACCGAGCAGGTGGACGGCCAAGTGCCGTTCCAGATTGTCGAGTTCGATCTCCGGCAGGCCCGCGTACCGGATGATCCCGGCGTTGTTGACGAGGACGTCGATCCGGCCGAAGGCCTGGATCGCGGTGTCGATGACGGCCCCGCCGCCGGCCTGCGTGGACACGTCGTGGGTGTCGGCCACGGCTTCCCCGCCGGCGGCGACGATCGCGTCGACGACCTTCTGCGCGGGTCCGGCGTCGGAGCCCTCGCCCTCCATCGACCCGCCCAGGTCGTTGACGACGACCTTCGCCCCGCGCTCCGCCAGCAGACGGGCGTAGGCGCGGCCGAGGCCACGGCCCGCGCCGGTGACGACGGCGACGCGTCCTTCGAAGCCGAACTCGCTCATGGGTGACTCCAGTTGTGTGCGGGTGAAAGCGTCGGTGGCTACCAGGCGACCGGCAGCGCGTGCAGGCCGTAGGCGAGCGCGTCGTCCCGGCGGAACCTCAACTCGTCGAAACCGACCGCCAGTCGCAGGGTCGGGACGCGGTGGTACAACGTGCCGTAGACGACCTGGAGTTCGATGCGGGCGAGCTGCTGGCCCAGGCACTGGTGGATGCCCCACGCGAAGGCGTGATGGTGCCGCGCCTCGCGGGAGATGTCGAACTTCTCCGGCTCGGGGAAGGCCGCCGGGTCCCAGTTGCCGGCGGGCAGGGCGACGACGATGCCCTCGCCGGCCTTGATGGTCACGCCCTCAATCTCGATGTCCTCGGCGGCGATCCGCCGCTGCCCGAGCGCCGGGATCGTCAGATAGCGCAGGATCTCCTCGACCGCGTTCGCGACGACCTTGGGGTCGTCCGTCCCGCGCAGCAGGGCCAGTTGCTCCGGGTTCTCCAGGAGCAGGGCGGTCCCCAGGGTGATCATGCTGGCGCTGGTCTCGTGGCCGGCGATCAGCAGGATCATGCACAGCATGACGGCCTCGGGCAGGGTGACCTCGCCCGCCTTGATCCGCCCGGCGAAGTCCGAGATGACGTCGTCGCTCGGCTCCTCCATCCGCTTCTGCAGCAGCCCGGCCAGATAGCCGCCCAGCGCTTCCATGGCCGCCCGGTCCTGCTCGGCGGTCTTGTCGCTCCGGGTCGCCAGCGAGGCGTGCTCCTGGAAGAACTCGTGGTCCTCGTACGGCACTCCGAGCAGCGCGCAGATCATCAGCGAGGGCAGTGGCAGCGACAGCGCGGTGTTGAGGTCCGCCGGGTTCGGGCCCGCGAGCATCTTGTCGATCAGCTCATCGGTGAACCGCTGGATCTCAGGCCGCAGCTTCTCCATCCGGTTGCGCGTGAACGGAGCCGTCATCATGCGGCGGATCCGCGTGTGGTCGGCGCCGTCGGCGTTGAAGATGGTCAGCGGGTGGTGGGGAGCGTTCTCCGCCATCGCCTCGTTCGGATACGGGAACCCGGGCTGCTTGTCGTCGCTGCTCACCCGCGGATCGGACAGGATCACGCGCTGTGCGGCGTGCCCGGTCACCAGCCACGGGGTGCTGCCGTCCCAGATCCGGCCCCGGGACACGGGCGCCTCGTCGTTCAGGGCGCGCAGCCCGGCGGGCGGGGCGAACGGGCAGCTGCGGTCGCGTGCGCCCGGGTAGTCGAAGAGCTCCGCGTCAGGGGCGGCGAGTTCCGTCTCGGCCTCGGACATGGTCATTCCTCCAGATGAGGGTGGGGGGAAGGGCGATGAGGGGAGCGGCGGTCATTCCTCGATGCGGATCGCCAGCGCGGGGCACACCGCCGCGGCGTTCCGTACGTCGTCGGCCAGTTCGGCCGGCGGGTTCTCGTCCAGCAGGACGACGATGCCGTCCTCGTCGCGCTGGTCGAACACGTCCATGGCGGCGGCGACGCACTGCCCGGCGGCGACGCATTTGTCCTCGTCGACGACAACCTTCATGGCAACTCTCCTGATCGTTCCGGGTCGTTCAGTGGGCGGGAGCGGGGGAGGGGACCGCGTCGACGATCTCCTGACGGCGCTGTCTGGCCTGCTTGGGCATGTTCCAGCCGAGGATCCCGGTGACCCGGCCGCCGCTGCGGTAGCACGCGACGAACCGGCGGGCCGCCAACTCCCCGTCGACGACGTCCACTTCGGCGTCGGTCGGCAGGAAGCCGTGCACCTGGAGCTTGGCGTCGAACTGATCGGTCCAGAAGTACGGCACCGGTTCGTAGGCCCGGTCCTCGCCGAGGATCGCCCCGGCGACCGCCATGGCCTGCTCGGTGGCGTTCGTGCGGTTCTCCAGCCGGATCAGCCGGCCCAGCCGCTCGTGCCGCCAGCGGGCCACGTCACCGACGGCGTAGATCCCCGGCGCGGCCCGGCAACGGGAGTCGCACACCACGCCGTTGTCGAGTTCGAGCCCGCTGCCGGCCAGCCACTCCGTCGCCGGGGTCGCCCCGATGGCGACCACCACCACGTCGGCGGGCAGCACCTCGCCCGTGCTCAACTCGACGCCGGTGACCCGGCCTTGGCCGCCGGTCAGCCCCACGACGCCGTTTCCCAGCCGGAGTCGCACCCCCCGTTCGGTGTGCAGCTCCGCCAGCAGTCCCGACACCAGTGGGCCCACCTGAAGGGCCAGCGGTCCCGTGAGCGGGCCCGCGAGGGTGACATCCAGGCCCAACGTCCGTGCGGTGGCGGCGATCTCGGAGCCGAGGACCCCCTCGCCGACGACCACCAGACGTGATCCGGCGAGCAGATCCGTGCGCAGGGCGAGCGCGTCGTCGAGGGTGCGCAGTACATGGACACCGGTCGACTCGCCCTGTCCCGGCAGCACCCGGGGCCGTACGCCGGTGGCGATCACGATCGCGTCGGCACTCAGTTCGCGCCCGGACTCCGTGCGCACGGTCCGGGTCGCCGGGTCCAGGGCGACCGCGGGGTCGCCGAGCACGAACTCGGTGTCGAGACCGGACAGCATCTCCTCGGTGCGCAGTGCGGCGCGGCCCGGTTCCCAGGCGCCGGAGAGGATCTGCTTGGACAGCGGCGGACGGTCGTACGGGGCATGCGGCTCGGCGCCGAGCACCGTGATCCGGCCCGTGTACCCCTTGCGCCGCAGGGCCTCCACCGTGGTCAGCCCGGACGCGGAGGCGCCCACCACCAGCACGTGGGCCACGGTCCCGGTGTCGTCCTCGATGCTCATGTGCGGCTCCGTTGCAGCGTGGGTGCGATGGTCTGTGCGGGCGTTCACGCCAGGTAGCGCCCGCCGTTGACGCTGAGGGTCTGGCCGGTGACGTAGGCGGCTTCCTCGGAGGCGAGGTACGCCACCGCGTAGGCGATGTCCTCCGGTGTGCCGGCCCGTTTCATCGGCATCGTGGCGGCGGCCGCCTCCACGTCGACCGGGCCCTCGCGGACCAGCGGGGTGTCGATGAAGCCGGGCGGCACGTGGTTCACGGTGATGCCCTTGCCGATGAACTCGACCGCGAGCGCCCGGGTGAGGGCGATGACACCGCCCTTGGAGGACGCGTAGTGGGCCATGGAGGGTGCCCCGGTCTGCGCGGACGACGAGGAGATGTTGATGATCCGGCCCCAGCCCGCCTCGGTCATGTCGGGCACGATCTCCTTGGTGACCAGGAAGGGGCCCTTGAGGTTGATCCCGATCATGCGGTCCCAGGACGCCTCGGAGATGCTCGTGAACGGCTCGTAGGCGGTGATGCCCGCGTTGTTGACGAGGATCGTGACCGGGCCGAGCTCCTCGCGGGTGCGGGCGGCCGCCCGGGCCACGGCGCCGGCCTCGGCCGCGTCGCCGGAGACGGCGATCGCCGTACCGCCGCCTTCCTGGATGGCCGCCGCGGTCTTCTCGGCGCCCTCGCTGTTCAGGTCCCAGACCGCGACCGCGGCTCCCCGGGCGGCGAGCACCGTCGCGATCGCCTGGCCGATGCCGCGGCCGCCACCGGTGACGACGGCGACCTTCCCTTGAAGTGACATGTGCGCTCCCTTGCGCTCGTGCGCGGTGCCGATGGACCGGACACCGGCGGTGCGGCTATTCGCCCAGGGCCTCGCGGGCCGCGGTACGGGCGGCGACGGCCCGGGGAAAGCCGGTGTACCCGGCGGCGTGGTAGAGGACTTCGGCCAGCTCGTCCCTGGTCACGCCGTTGGTGAGGGCGACCCGGACGTGGGTCTTCAGCTCGGTCTCGGCGCCGAGCGCGATCAGGATGCCGAGGGTGACCAGGCTGCGGTCGCGCGGAGCCAGGCCCTCGCGTCCCCACAGCGCGCCCCACACGGTGGACAGGCCGATCTCGACGAGATCCTCGCCGAGCTTGCCGTCCCGCATGTCGAGATCACCCTCGGCGGGAACCACTCCGGGCAGTGCGGCGCGCAGGGCTTTCAGGCCCGCGACGCGCAGATCGGTGGTTTCCTTGACGTCTTCGGCGCTCATGCCCGACTCCCGGTTCATGCGGGACTCCCGGTTCATGCGATTGCATTCGTCCCAAACGAAAGTTAGATCAAACGGTCGGTACAATCAATGCCTGTTACGGATATGGCTGGTCCAGGCTCTCTCCGTCATCGCCATTGATCGGGGCAGGAGCCTCATCTACTCTCGGTCTGAATATTCGACCGACTGGTCGAACTATCAAACCAGGGTCATGTGCGAGCTGCAGCCCCAGTCGCCTTGGAGGGCAAATGAGCGAAGCTTCGAACCCGGCGGCCCCGGACCGGGTCGACGTGCTGGTCGTCGGCGCGGGCGTCACGGGCATCTACCAGCTGTACAAGGCCCGCGAGGCCGGGTTCTCGGTGCGACTCCTCGAAGCGGGCACCGGCGTGGGCGGCACCTGGTACTGGAACCGGTACCCCGGGGCGCGCTTCGACTCGGAGAGCTACACCTACGGCTACCTGTTCTCCAAGGAGCTGTGGGAGGGGTGGGAGTGGTCGGAGCGGTTCGCCGGCCAGCCCGAGATCGAGCGCTACTTCAACCACGTCGTCGACCGCTTCGACCTGCGGCGCGACATCCGCACCGGCGTCAAGGTGACCTCGGCCGTCTTCGACGAGCCCTCCGGCACCTGGACCGTCCGGGGCAGTGACGGCACCGAGGTCCGGGCCCGCTACGTCGTCGCGGCCACCGGCAACCTCTCGGTTCCGTTCATCCCGAACATCCCCGGACGCGACGACTTCCGCGGCGCGCAGCACCACACCGCGCGCTGGCCGAAGACGCCCATCGACTTCACCGGCAAGCGGGTGGCCCAGATCGGCACCGGCTCCAGCGGTGTGCAGATCATCTCCGCGATCGCCGACGACGTAGCACAGCTGACGGTGTATCAGAAGGACGCCGACTGGCTCACACCGCTCAACAACGGGCCCATCACGCCTGAGGAACAGGCGGAGTTGAAGGCGAACTTCGAGTCCATCCGCGAGACGCTGAACACCTCGCCGAGCGGCTTCCTGCACCAGATCGTCATGCGCTCCGGCCTCGACGACAGCCCGGAGGACCGCCAGGCGTTCTACGAGGAGCGGTGGAACGGCCCGGGCTTCACCAAGCTCACCGAGCACTACATGGACATGCTGTCGAACGAGACCGTCAACGCGGAGTGGTGCGCGTTCATGGCCGACAAGATCCGCAGCATCGTCAAGGACCCCGAGACCGCCGACAAGCTGATCCCGAAGGGCCATGGTTACGGCGGCCGCAGGCCCCCCTTCGGCACCGGCTACTACGAGACGTACAACAAGCCGAACGTCTCGCTCGTCGACATCAACACCACGCCGATCACCCGCATCACCGAGGACGGCATCGAAACCGCCGACGGTGTCGAGGAGTTCGACATCATCGTCTGGGCCACCGGCTACGACTTCGGCACCGGCGCCCTCAACCGCCTTGGTGTGCAAGGCCGTCAGGGCCTCCCGCTGAAGGAGTACTGGGCGGACGGCCCGCGCACCTACCTCGGCATCGCCACGGCCGGCTTCCCCAACTTCTTCTTCCCCGGCGGCCCGCACGGCGCCACCGGCAACAACCCGCGCTACGCCGGCGACCAGGTGGAGATCGTCACCGACGCCCTCGTCCACGCACGCGACCACGGCTACGACGTCATCGAGGTGACCGAGGCCGCCGAGGAGGAGTGGACGGACAGCATGAACAACAGCACGATGTCCTCCTTCCTGGAGAGCAGCTACTTCTACGGCGGCAACATCCCCGGCAAGCCGGTCAAGCAGCTCCTCAACCCGACGGGCCGGTGGGCGCTCCAGGAGGCGATCAACGCCGTGAAGGAGAACGAGTTCCCGACGTTCGTCCTCTCCAAGGCCGAGACCCCGGACGCCTGAACGCCCGGACGCCCGTGCAGCCCTGGACGTGGGCGGCACGGGCGTCCGGGTTCTCGCCGGGGCCTACTCCGCGAAGGTCGTCACGCGCCGCTGGAAGCGCCAGGTGCCGTCCTCGCGGCGCAGCACGTCGTCGTAGCGCCCGACCATCTGCACGCTCCAGCCGGAGTCGCCGCGCGCGAAGAACGCCAGGTTGCTGGTGGCCGTCGCCTCGTCCTCGGTCGCGGAGGTGACGACGGTGTTGGCGATCAGGTGCAACTGCGGTGCCTGGGGCGCGAAGCCGCCGAAGCCCTGGCGGATCGCCTCCCTGCCCTCGAACTTGGCCATGCCGACTATCTCGGCGACGCCGTCCGCCGTGTACAGGTCGGCGATGTCGTCGGCCCGTCCGGCGTCCAGGGCCTGGGCATAGGCGGCGATGGCGGTCTGTACGGCCGCCGTGACGGACGCGTCGATCGTGGTGGTCATCTCACTCCAGGGTCGGGAAGGAAGGTCAAGGAGGCTGCGGGGAGCGGCGGTTACGCCTGGTACGTCGTCTTCCTGCGCTGCAGCAGCCAGGTGCCGTTGTGCCGGCGCAGCGTGTCGTCGTAGTGCCCGACCACGCCCACCGCCCAGCCGGCCTCGCCGCGCTGGAGGAAGACCACGTCGCTCAGGGCGCGGGCCTCGTCCTCGCCCGTGGACGTCACGACGGTGTTGGTGACCAGGTGCAGCTGCGGCTGGACCGGCTCCCATCCCTTGAAGGCTGCGTGGATCGCGTCGCGCCCCTCGACCGGGTCCATGCCCGGGATCTCCAGGACGGCGTCGGGCGCGTACTGCGCGACGACGTCGTCGGTGCGGCCGGCGTCCTGGGCCTGGGTGTGCGCGCCGAGTACGGCCCGTACGCCCGCCACGACCCACGCCTGTGTGGATTCGCTCATTCTTCGCTCCAAGGTCGGGTGTTTCGACCACTCAGTCTATTGATGAGTCGAAGATAAAGGGAGGGGTGCGCGTCGGATTCGTTGACCGATCGGTACAATCACAAATAACATGCGGGCGGCTGGTCAACGGGGACTGTCGCCGAAGGAGGCGTGATCATGACGAAGCGTTGGAAGCAGCGTCCGCCGGGCTCTACGTGGGGCGATTGGGGCGAGGACGACGAACTGGGTCGTATCAACCTGCTCACCCCCGAGAAGGTTCTGCAGGGGGTCCGCGAGGTCGAGCACGGCATCAGCTTCAGCCTGAGCCTGCCGCTCGACTATCCGGGCGGGAGCGAGCTGAACCAGCGGCGCTACCCTCCGATCCTGCGGCCCACCGAGGACCTCGAACACAAGCAGGACGTGTTCTACAACATCAAGGCGCGGGAGCACTTCTCGCCGCATCTCAGGGACGTCTGGTCCGACGACGTGGTGACCCTCTGGCTCCAGTACTCGACGCAGTGGGACGCACTCGCCCACCAGGGCCAGGAGTTCGACGCCGACGGTGACGGCGTCGAGGAGGCGGTCTACTACAACGGGTACCGCGCCGACACCGACATCGTCGGACCGCAGGAGGATGCCAAGGGCGACGGCAGCGGCACCCTCGGCTTCGCCCGCCACCTCGGCCTGGAGCACATGGCGGAGCACGGGGTCCAGGGCCGTGGCGTCCTGGTCGACCTGGCCCACCACCTGGGCAACACCTGGCAGCCGGTGAACCTGAAGACCCTCCAGGAGATCATGGCCGCCGACAACATCGTCGTCGAACCCGGCGACATGCTCCTCCTGCACACAGGGTTCGACACCGCGGTGATGGCCTGGGGCAAGAACCCGGACCCCGTGGGCATCCACACCACGGCCTCCTACCTCGACGCGTTCGACCCGGCGCTCCTGGAGTGGATCGCCGAGTCGCAGATCTCCGCGCTGATCTCGGACAACTACGCCGTCGAGGGCGTGGGCGTCGGCCCCGAGGACAACACCCCGCACTCGCTGCTCCCGATCCACAACCTCTGCCTCTTCAAACTGGGCGTCCCCCTCGGCGAGTTGTGGTACCTGGAGAAGCTGGCGGCCTGGCTGCGCGAGCACGACCGCAGCCGCTTCCTCCTCACCGCGCCCCCGCTCAACCTGCCGGGGACGCAGGGCAGTCCGCTCACGCCGGTCGCGACCGTCTGACGGCGGTTCCCAGCGGTGCCACGACGGGAGGGGCCCCGGAATTCCGGGGCCCCTCCCGTCGTACGTCCCGTTCAGACCGCGGCGATCCGCCGCAGCGTCTCCGCGATCGTGTCCCGCGACGGCAGCCACACCCGCTCAAGCGAGGGTGCGTACGGCGCCGGGACCGACGGCGGTGCCACCCGGGTGACCGGGGCGTCCAGGTGCCAGAAGCCCTCGTCGACGGCCATGGCGGCGAGTTCGGCGCCGACGCCGAAGTCGCGTACCGCCTCGTGCGCGATGACCAGGCGGTTGGTCTTGGCGAGGGACGCGAGGACGGTCTCCCGGTCCAGCGGGGAGATGGTGCGCAGGTCGATCACCTCGACGCCGATGCCCTCGCCGGCGAGCAACTCGGCGGCGGCCAGGGCGTCCTGGACCATCCGGGACCAGGAGACCAGGGTGATGTCGGTGCCCTCGCGGACGACCTTGGCCCTGCCGAGCGGGATCAGGTGGTCGGCCGGGGGCTTGGGGCCCTTGAGGCCGTACTGGAGCCGGTTCTCCACGAAGACCACCGGGTTGGGGTCCTGGATGGCGGCGCGGAGCAGGCCGTAGGTGTCCGCCGGGTTGGACGGCATCACCACCGTCAGGCCGGGGATGTGGGCCAGCAGGGCCTCCAGGCTCTGCGAGTGCTGGCTGCCCGAGGAGCGGCCCGCGCCGAACTGGGTGCGGACGACGAGGGGCATCGAGGCCCGGCCGCCGGTCATGAAGCGGAGTTTGGCGGCCTGGTTGAGGAGCATGTCGAAGGCGACGCCGATGAAGTCCATGTACATGATCTCGACCACCGGCTTCATGCCGGCCATGGCCGCCCCCACCGCCGTCCCGACGACGGCGCTCTCGCTGATCGGGGTGTCCCGCACCCGGCCGGGGAAGGCCTGGGCGAGTCCGCGGGTCAGTCCGAAGACGTTGCCGCCCGCGCCGACGTCGATCCCGGCGACGAACACACTTGGATCGGCGGCGAGTTCGTGCTCCAGGGCCAGTCGTACGGCGTCCATGGACCGGAAGATCTCGGCGTCGGCCGGGAGCGGCGCGGGCTCGGCGACGAGGAGGCGGGGGGCCGACACGTAGTCGTGCAGGGTCTCCGGGGCGGGCTCCGGCAGGCCCCTGGCCCACTCGACCGACGCCTCGATCTCCTTGTAGATCTCCTCGTCCACGGCGTCGGCCAGCGCGGCCGGCACCCCGGCCGCCGTCAGGTGCCGGCGGGCCACCAGCAGCGGGTCGCGCTCCTTGGCGGCGGCGACCTCCTCGGCGGGGCGGTAGCGCTCGGGGTCGCCCTCGTAGTGGCCGTGCCAGCGGTACGTCTCGGCCTCGACGAGGACCGGGCCGCCGCCCGCGCGCAGCCGCGCGACCACCCCGGTCATGGTCTGCGCCACCGCCACCACGTCGTTGCCGTCGACGTGTTCGTATCCGATGCCGTACCCGGCGGCACGGGCGGAGAGCGGGGCGCGGTGCTGTTCGGCCTCGGGCGAGAACTCGGAGTAGTGGTTGTTCTCGCAGAGGAAGACGACCGGCAGATCCCATACGGCGGCCAGGTTCACGGCCTCGTGGAACATGCCCTGGGCCACCGCCCCGTCCCCGAAGAACGCCACCACCACGTCACCGGCCGCCCGCAGTTTCGCGGCGGTGGCGACCCCGGCGGCGATCGGGAGCCCCGCTCCGACGATGCCGTTCGCGCCGTAGATCCCGAGGCCGGGGTCCGCGATGTGCATCGAGCCGCCGCGGCCGTGGCAGGTGCCCGCCTCCTTGCCCATCAGCTCGGCCATCATCGACGCCGAGTCCAGGCCCTTGGCCAGGACGTGGCCGTGGCCGCGGTGGGTGGAGGTGATGCCGTCCCGCGCTCCCAGCGGCCAGCAGGCGCCGACGGCGCTGGCCTCCTGGCCGATCGACAGATGCAGGAAGCCCGGGATCTCCGTCGCCTTGTACAGATCGGACGCCCGCTCCTCGAAGCGCCGGATGCGCCGCATCCGGCGGTACATCTCCAGGAGCTGGTCCGTCTGTGCGGAGCCGGTGCCGGTGTGATGCGATGCCTGAGTCATACGGTCCTCGCTTTAATGTACCGTTTGGTCTAGCAAACTAGAGCGACGTCCCCGGGACTGCTTCCCCCAGGCGTGCCACGATCCGGCGCCTGTGCGGACCCGGGACAGCACGCACGTCGTCACGGCAAGGGGAGAGAAGAGATGCCACGACCGCCGGGTCATGGGCCGGGCTTCGAAGTCAGACGCCAGAAGATCATCGACACCGCCGCGTCCCTGTTCGCGCAGCAGGGATACGCCGCGACCTCCATCAACGACCTGGGCCGCGCGGTCGGACTCGCCAAGGGTGCCCTGTACTACTACATCGGCTCCAAGGAGAACCTGCTCATCGAGATCCAGTCGCGGGTCCTCGGCCCGCTGCTGGCCCGCGCCAAGGAGATCGCGGCCCTCGACGAGGTCCCGCTGCTGCGGCTGCGCCTGCTGTCCGAGTCGCTGCTGACGATCATCTTCCGCAGGCTCGACCACATCTGGGTCTACGAGCACGACTACCGCAGCCTCAGCGGCAAGGAGCTGGAGATCGTGCTGCGGCAGCGCTCCGACTTCGAACTGCTGATCACCGGCCTGCTCACGGAGGCCGTCGAGGAGGGGACCTTCCGTGCGGTCGAACCGCACCTGGCCACCCTCCAGTTCCTCAACCTCCACAACCACACCTACCAGTGGGTGCGGCCGGACGGCAGCTGGGACGCCGCGTTCCTGTCGGGCGAGTACTGCTCGACCCTGTTCCGCGGTTTCGCCGCGTCCGTCGGCGACCTCCCGGACGTCGAGGCACTGGCCGCCGAGTTCAAGCGGGCCCGGCCCGAACTGCCCCTCGATCCCGAGGCGTTGTGGGAAGCGGTCTCCGTGGCGAGCTGACCGGACCCGCGGTGCGCCGTCGCGCACCGCGGATCCCGCCCGCTCACGCGCCCTGGACCAGGGCCCTGGCGATGACATTGCGCTGGATCTCGTTGGTGCCCTCGCCGATCTCCAGGATCTTGGCGTCGGCGTAGAAACGGGAGATCTCCGACTCCCGCACGTATCCGTAGCCGCCGTGGATCTGCAGCGACTGGGAGGCCGCCCGGTTGGCGACCTCGGAGGCGTACAGCTTCGCCATGGCGGCCTCCGTGCTGTGCGGACGGCCCTGGTCGGCGAGCCACGCGGCGCGGTAGACCATCCAGCGGGCGGCCTGGTACTCCGTGCCGATGTCGGCGATCTTGTGCGCGACCGCCTGGAAGTCCGACAGCGGACGCCCGAACTGGTGCCGTTCCCTGGCGTGTTTGACGGCCAGCGCCAGCGCCGCCTTGGCCAGCGAGAGACCCAGTGCCGCCACGCTGATCCGGCCGCCGTCGAGCACGGACAGGAATTGCCGCAGCCCGTTGCCCTCCTCGCCGATCAGATGGTCGTCGGAGACCCAGCAGTCGGTGAACACCAGCTCCCGTGTGTCCATGGCGTGCCAGCCGAGCTTCTTCAGCTTGGCGCCGACCGTGTAACCGGGCGTACCGGTCGGCACGTAGAAGGTCGCGTACCCCTTGCGCCCGTCCGCGCCCTTGCCGGTCGTCGCCAGCAGGGTGACGCCCTGACTGATGTCGGTGCCCGCGTTGGTGATGAACATCTTGGTGCCGTTGATCACCCAACCGCCGTCCGCCCGGCGGGCGGTGGTCGCGATGCCGGCCGCGTCGGAGCCGGCGTCCGGCTCGGTCAGCCCGAACGCGCCGAGCGCCTCGCCCTTGGCCAGCGGGGTCAGCCAGCGCCGCTTCTGCTCCTCGGTGCCGTACGCGAGCAGCGGCAGGGTGCCGATGGTCGAGTGGGCGTTCCACGAGGAGGCCACCGACTGGTCGGCGGCGCCGAGTTCCTCCATCACCGCGACATAGGTGACGGTGTCCGAGCCCGCTCCGCCGTACTCCTCCGGCACGAGCATGCCCATCAGGCCGAGTTCGCCGAGCTTGGTGAAGACCTTGGTGGGGAAGATCTCGTTCTCGGACCACTCGGCCGCGTGGGGCGTGATCTCGTTGGCCGCGAACTCGCGGACCATGTCCTGGAGAGCGAGGGTCTCCTCGGGCAGGTCGAAGTCCATGTCACAGTCCCTTCGGGGTCAGCAGCACCTTCAGGTGCTTGGCCCGGTCGGCGGCCAGGTCCTCGAAGACACCGGCTCCTCCCGAGAGCGGAAAACGGCCGGTGATCAGGGCGGAGGCGTCCAGGCGTCCGGTGCTCATCAGATCGATCACGCGCGGGATGTCGAAGTTGTAGCCGAGCGTGCCGACCACCGACCGCTCGTAGAACACGAGTTGGCCCATGTCGAACTCGACACTGCCGTGTCCGACCCCGGCCAGCACGACCCGTCCGCCGCGCCGCACGGTAGACACGGCCTGCCCCGCGAGCGCGGGCACGCCGGTCGCGTCGATGACGACGTCCGGGCCGATGCGGTTCGTTCGCACGAACACCTCGCGCCGTACGTCGGTTTCGCGCGGGTCGAAGGCTTCGGTGACGCCGATGCCGAGGAGCATTTCGCGCCGCCCTGCGAGGGGTTCGCTTACGAACAGGGCTGCTGCGCCTGCGATGCGGGCCGCGAGGACGACTGCCACGCCGATCGGGCCGCCGCCTACCACGAGAACGTTGTCGCCCGGCTTGACCCCGGCCCGGGTCACGGCGTGCAGGCCGACCGCCAACGGCTCTGCTACGGCGGCGAGTTCGTCGGTGACGTTGTCCGGGAGGCGGGTCAGGCCGGCCAGCGGGACGGTGACGCGTTCCGCGAAGCCGCCGGGTGAAGCGAGGCCGACGGAGCCGCTCTTGGGGCAGATGTGGTACTCGCCGCGCGTGCACCAGAAGCAGGTGCCGCAGCGCCAGACCGGGTCCGCGGTTACTCGGTCGCCGATGGTTATGCCGGGCGCGTCAGCTCCCAACGCGACTACTGTGCCGCTGAGTTCGTGGCCGAGGGCGAGGGGTGGTTTGGCTCCGGTGAGGGGGTGCGGGGCCTCACGGATCATGTGGGGGCCTTCGAGGAACTCGTGCAGGTCTGTGCCGCAGACTCCGCACCACGTCACTTCTACGACGGCTTCGTGGGGCGCCGGGTCGGGAGGCTCGGCAACCTCTTCGAAACGGAGATCCTGTGCACCGTGCCAGACGAGTGCGTGCATGTTTTTCCGCCCCTTTCGTGTCGTTTCTTGTCTGCGGGCCGGTGGGGGCTGGGCGCGCAGTTCCCCGCGCCCCTTAAGGGGCGCTTTTCTTACCCCTGTTGAGAAATGAGCGGAGTCCCGTCGCCGCGTCTTCTGTGCCGAACACCCCTGTGAACAGGGCGCGTTCAAGTGCCAGGCCGGCCGACATGCTCGCGTCCGTGCCGTGGTCCACTGCCTCTTTGATGGCCTCCAGGGCTGCGGGTGGGCCCTCGGACAGGCGGCGCGCGTATGTCAACGCGGCTTTCAAAGCGGAGCCCGTAGGAACCACCTCGTCCACAAGGCCCAGGCGTAGCGCCTCATCCGCCTTCACTCTGCGGCCCGTCATCAACAGGTTCTTCGCGCGGGACGGGCCGATCAGGCGGGTCAGGCGTTGGGTGCCGCCCGAGCCCGGCATGATGCCGAGCTGGACCTCCGGCTGGGCGAAGACCGCGTCCTCGGCGGCCACCCGGTAGTCGGCGGCCAGGGCCAGTTCCATGCCGCCGCCCAGGGCGTAGCCGGTGACCGCCGCGATCACCGGCATGGGCAGGCGGGCGACCTCGTCGAAGGTGCGTTGGAGGGCGCGGTTCCAGCCGCGGATCTCCTCCGGGCCCATCGCGGCGAGGGCCTTGATGTCGGCGCCGGCGGCGAAGAGCCGTTCGCCGCCGTAGAGCACCACGGCCCGTACGGCGGGGGAGTCGGCCAGCCCGCGTACGCGGGCGGCCAGCTCCTCTCTCTGTACGGAGTCGAAGGCGTTCATCGGCGGGTTGTCGAGGCGGAGCGTGACGACCGGTCCGTCGGTGTCCAGTCGGATGCGTGGCACGTAGAACCCTCCTCGTCGGCGGAAGCGGCGGAAGCGGCGTCGCGTGCGCTCGGATGGTTGTCGATGCGGACGCTGCGTCGTAAAGTGCGGCTCACAGGTTTTATAGACCAAGGGGTACACTAAATCATGTGAGTGGGCAACCGACCGGTCGGGATCCGGTATGCCCCATGAGCCGTGGTCGAGCCGTGTTCAGTGCCGAACACCACAGAGCGAGAGTGAGCCGTGCACAATTTCGCGAGCATCCTCGATTACCACCTGGCGCAGCGGCCGGACGCCGTCGCCGTCGTCCAGGACGAGCGTTGTCTGACGGTCCGTCATCTGCATGAGCGGGTGAACCAGTTGGCGGCCGGCCTGGCCGAGCTGGGCGTCGGACGCGGTGATGTCGTCGGTCTGCTGCTCTACAACCAGCCGGAGTTCCTGGAGCTGGTCCACGCGGCCAACCGGCTCGGCGCGGTCTTCCTGCCGCTCAACTACCGCCTCTCGGAAGAGGAGTGGCAGTACATCCTCGGGCACGCCCAGGCCAAGGTGATCGTCACCGAGCCGGAGTTCGTGCGGGCGGTGGAGCGCAGCGCCGGGTGTCTGACGGACCTGGAGCACCGGATCCTGATCGGCGGGGGCGAGCCGCCCGAGGAGCCGTGGACCGACTACGAGGAGTTGCTGGCCCGGCACAAGGGGGAGCGGGTGGAGCCCGTGGACGTCGAGCTCGACGACCTCCAGCGGCTCATGTACACCTCCGGCACCACCTCACGCCCCAAGGGCGTCCGCATCACCTACGGAAACCTCCAGGCCAAGAATCTCGCGCACATCGTCCACTTCGGTCTTACGGCGGCGGACACCACGTTGGTCTGCGGGCCGCTCTACCACGTGGGCGGTCTGGACATGCCGGCCCTCGGGGTGCTGCACGCGGGGGGAAGTGTCGTACTCCAGCGGAAGTTCGATCCGCAGGGTGTTCTCGACGCGATCGAGAAGCACCGGGTGACCAATGTGTGGCTGGCGCCCGCCATGGTCAACGCGGTTCTGGAGGTCCCCGACCGCGAGGAGTACGACACCAGCTCGGTGCGCTTCGTCCTCGGCGGCGGCGAGAAGACCCCCGAACCGGTGCTGCGACGCGTCATGACCGCGTTCCCCAACGCCTGGTTCGCCGACGCCTACGGCCTGACCGAGACCGTCTCCGGCGACACCTTCCTCGACCGCGAGCACGCGCTGACCAAGCTGGGCTCGGTGGGTCGCCCCGTCCCGCACACGCGCGTGCGGATCGTCGACGACACCGGCAAGGAGGCCCCGGCGGGCGAACTCGGCGAGATCACCCTGCGCGGACCGAAGGTCTTCGCCGGGTACTGGCGGGACGAGAAGGCCACGGCCGCGGCGCTCCGGGACGGCTGGTTCCACACCGGCGACATCGGGCACCTCGACGAGGACGGCTTCCTCTTCATCGACGACCGCAAGAAGGACATGATCGTCTCCGGCGGCGAGAACATCGCCACGCCCGAGGTGGAGCGGGTGCTGTACGAGCACCCGGCCGTCCTGGAGGCCGCCGTGGTCGGGATCGACCATCCCCGCTGGGGTGAAGTCCCGCGCGCTTTCGTGGTGTTCAGGCCCGGCGAGAGCGCGGGGCCCGAGGAACTACGGGAGTTCTGCCGGGCGCGCCTGGCCAAGTTCAAGGTGCCGGCCCGCTTCGACATCGTCGACGAGCTGCCCCGCACCCCGTCCGGCAAGGTCCTCAAGCGCACCCTGCGCGACATCCCCGCGGAGGGCTGAGGCATGGCGGATTCGAAAGACGTGAATGACGTGAATGACGTGAATGCCCAACTCCGGCTCGATGGACGGACGGTGTGGGTGACGGGTGCGGGGAAGCTCGTCGAC